>CAVINS010000050.1:0-27688 GCA_963643925.1 Bacteroidaceae bacterium | reverse complement strand
ATATACGATTTACCTATCTGACGCGCACCATCTATCAACAGCATCCTGCTGGAAGCGGAAGAGAGATAGTCCTCTATACGTTTTGTAATTTTTCTGTATAACATCATATTCCATCTTTAGTGCTGCAAATATAGCTGATTTTCAGCAACGAGGTGCGTTTTCCTATGAAAAAGAGAGGCAAAAAGGTGCGTTTTCCTATAAAACAAAGGGTCGAAAAGGTGCGTTTTCCGAGATATTGCGGCATATAGATGCAGGCACAGCACAAAAGATTCACACAATATGCATTCGGTGGGAAGGTCAATAGAGTGAGATTACGACAGGTTTCTATACAGAAAGTTGTCGTAATCTTGATAAAAAACCGAGATTGCGACAACTTTACATTCTTCCTTTATCAAAACAACCTATCAGTACGTAACTTGTTTACAGTCCACTGATTATCATTCAACCAATACCTAAAGTAATGTCATATTCCAGTTTTGCCTCAGAGCACAGTTGACTGAGTAACAACCAACAACTTCACTTCAACTCAAACGTAACTTTGGATTTGATATCCGCAGCTGACGCAGCGATGATAGCATCGAACTTACCCGGTTCCACTACCCAATCATGGCGTGTGTCATCGTAAAAACGTAAGGCAGACTTATCGATAGTGAAGGTCACCTCCTTCGTTTCATTGGGAGAGAGTCGTACCTTTTGGAAGCCCTTAAGCTCTTTGACTGGACGAGGAAGCGAAGACTTCTGGTCAGCGACATAAAGTTGCACCACTTCTGCGCCTTCCCTGTCACCTACATTGGTGATGGGGACTGTGACAGTCACGGTATCGCTGTCGGTTATTACTTTTTTGTCTATCACGGCTTTACCATACCGAAAAGAGGTGTAGCTCAATCCATGACCGAAAGCAAAAAGAGGTTTCGACTTCTTCTGTTTGTCCGTCCAGCGATAACCCACAAAAATACTTTCGTTGTACTTCACGTCAATTGTCTGTTTGGATGGTTCATAGACATAGCCACCCAATGCATGGGCCGGATAGTCTTCCAAACGGGCAGAGAAAGTGAACGGCAACTTACCGCTCGGATTCACATCACCCATGAGTACAGCAGCAAGCGAGGCCCCTGCTTCTGAGCCCAAATACCAATCCTGTACAATGGCAGGGACTTCGTTAACCCAAGGCATAGCTACTGCATTACCGGAAATATTTACGACCACCAGATTCCTGTTGGCTTTTGCCAATGCCTCTATCACATCATCCTGTCCATAGGGCAATCCAAAAGATTTACGGTCGCTGTCTTCGCAATCTTGATGCCGACTTTTGTTGAGTCCACCAATGAATATAACCACATCGGCTTTCTTCGCTTCATCAACCGCCTCAGCAATCAACTCTTCGGGAGCACGGTCGTCTTTCAGATTCTGCCCGGTCACCACACCATTGTATTCACCCGTCGGGTCACCTACGTAACCACGAATCCAAGTTACCTCGGCCGCATCACCCACATGGTGACGGATACCATCGAGCGGTGAAATCTCACGCTCTACTTTCAATGATGAAGAGCCTCCACCTACTGTCAGCTTCTTCACAGCATTCTCGCCCACGACAAGTATCTTCTTGGTTTTATCCAGGTTGATGGGCAAAACGTTTCCATTGTTCTGTAACAGAACAATACCCTCCTCACCAATGCGGCGCGCCGCCTCGTAATGTTCGGGAGAACACAAGCTACCCCAAGGGCGGTCGAGATTCATCTCTGTACGGAAAATCAAACGAAGGACACGACGTACCTTGTCATCGAGTTCCTTTGTCCCCACCTTTCCATCCCTTATACGCTGAAGATAGGGATTTGCCAAATAATAATTATCGTAAGCATTCGTTACCCCGTTGTTAAGTCCGTTTGTCCAAGTCCCATATTCGAGGTCCAAGCCATTGAATATTGACTGGTCCGTATCATGGGCACCTCCCCAGTCTGAAACTACGGCGCCGTCGAAGCCCCATTTGTTTTTCAGAATATCGTTGAGCAAATATTGGTTATGGCAACCATGCTGTCCTTTATACAGATTATACGACCCCATGACACACCAAACTCCTCCCTCATGGACAGCCGCATCGAAGGCTGGCAGATAAATTTCATAAAGAGCCCGGTCGTCCACAATGACCTGGGTAGTGTGTCGGTTCACTTCATGATTATTCAGTGCGAAATGTTTTACGCACGCAGCCACACCATTCTGCTGAACACCTTGTATATATGGGACTACCATGCGTGAAACCAAATAGGGGTCTTCACCCATATACTCGAAATTGCGTCCATTAAGTGGCGTGCGATAAATATTCACCCCAGGACCCAACAAAACATCTTTTCCTCGATATCTGGCCTCTTCACCTAGGCTCTTTCCATAGAGAAGAGACATCTCGGGATTCCAAGTGGCAGCCAAGCACGTAAGTGCTGGAAAAGCCACACACGAATCGTTGGTCCATCCGGCCTGGTCCCATTCATCCCAAAGCACTTCAGGGCGGATACCATGTGGACCATCTGTACACCACAATTCGGGGATACCCAAACGAGGGACTCCTGCACTGCTGAATTTAGACTGAGCGTGCGTCATGGCAATTTTCTCCTCTAATGTCATGCGGCTGAGGGCATCTTCTATACGTTCTTCTATAGGTCGCGTATTATCCAAATATGCGGGAGGCGTCTGAGCATTTGCTACACAGACATCCCCCCATAGGAGGGTAACAAAAGCTCCAAAAAGGATTGTTCGTTTCATCATTTTTCAACTTAACTATTCTTTTTATTAATCAACTTTCAGTCCCAACGAACGGATATAACCAGTCTGAGGTACACAGTTCTCGCACCGGCTATTCACGATCCAATCCTGCAAAGCGCGACGAGCCTTCTCTTGATCGGGACGAGCTTCACGTATCTCCTTGTAGGTAACTCGTGGAGCTTCTGAAAAATCTTTCACCAGATTCCAACCCTCAGGGGCTTTAATTCCCATAAAACATGATCCGTCCAACTTTTTGTAAGGCCAAAAGGTGTAACCCATGCTGTTATCCTCCATCACATGGCAGAATGCAGCTTGCCACTCATCGGTATTGTGACCTATCTCACCCATATACATCGGCAGGTTCACGCTGTCGCGGAAATGTATCAGATTATCAATAGCCTCTTTGGTAGCATTGCCACCATAACGATGACAGGTGTACATCAACTTATTGTCGTAAGCGGCATCGTGGAATGGCGCGAAGTTGCCATTCCATTGAGCTCCACCAATCAGTATGATGTGATTTGTGTCCACTTCGCGTATTGCCTTCACGGCCCGTTTGTGCAGAGGTTCCAACTTGGCATTGAGTTCATCCACGTTAGAAAAATAAGGTGCGATAGGTTCATTCATCAATTCGTAACCCAAAATAATCGGTTCGTTTTTGTAATAGTCCGCAATCCTACGCCAAATGTCACAAAAGAGTTGCTGACTCTGTTCGCTGTCCAATAGCCAAGGGTAGCCATAACTATCGTCAATGTTATCACCGGTCTGCCCACCAGGAGCATCGTGCATATCAAGAATAAGGTACAGTTTGTTGTCCCGGCACCAGTTTACTACACTATCCACTCGCGCGAAGCCATCCTGAGCTACAGTCAAGCCCATGTAATCCTCATCAGTAAAGAGTTTGTAGTGAAAAGGCAACCGGATAGTATTTGCTCCCGTAGAAGCAATGAATTCGATATCTGAACGGGTTATGTAGTTATCCTTGAACTGTTTCCAAAACTCTGCCGCGAAATCAGGTCCTACCAGTTGACAAAGCATTTCATCTATAAAATGAGGCGAATTGGTTTTATCGAAGCCGAACATATAGCCTTCCGGATTCAGCCAATTGCCCAAGTTTGTACCCCGTATGAGGAGTTTACTGCCATCGGGTTGTATGAGATCTTGTCCGGAAACACGAACGAAATCCTCCTGCGCAAGTACCTCTTTACGACCTGCCGGATTTGTTTGACAAGAAGTCATCACGGTGACGAGTATGAAGCAGTATATAATTTTTCTTATCATTCGTAAATCGATTAAATATGGTTTATGAAATATCTATGGCCTTAGAACTGACAGTGCATACCTCTTCCATTCGGGAACAGACGTCGGAATCTGACGCCCGTTCCCGTTGGTTAAGCGGTTAGGAACCTAAGCTTCCCAATCCCTTCTTATTGTATTGTCACATTAACTTTGTAGTTCTGGGTAAAAATGCGGACTTCATAATCATCCGTCTTACTCTGTACAGTACTGGATACATCTTGGTTACTAAGCGTTACACTTGAGTTCGGGTCAAATGTTTGTACCTGGAACGAACCCTTTTCACCATTCAGAGCTTTGATGCAGATATTCTGTACGCCTTTCCTTGCATTGGGCCACGTGATAGTGAAAGCGCCATTGGCATCGGGAGACAATGACTGCCCGTTGCCATCTACCACTTCGTAGTCTCTGCCACGGACCAAATCACCTGACACATAATAATATGTAACCACGTCATAGGAACGTTCAAACTCACACCAAAACTGCATCGGAATCTCTACCGTTTCACCCTGTTTCACTTCATAGTGCACAACATTGTTGTTGCCTTTCTTGGTGCTGTCGTAACCCCATACTTCAGGGCCAAAGTAATAAACATTTTCCAAGCTATGGTCATAATCCCAGTCATCATCGCTACACGAATAGCAGAACAAGCAACCGATTATTGCCATTGTCAAGAATATTATCTTTTTCATAAGTCTTGTATTTTCTGAGTTATCGTAATTTCTTATTTATCTGTCATTGCCAACCCGGGTTCTGTGTAACGTTGTTTCCAGACAACGATATTTCCTGCAAAGGAACAGGATAGAGGTAATCCTTATCGGGATCGAACTTACGGTTTTCGGCAAGCTCAATGACGTAGACATCGTCCTCGTCGTATCGCTGTTTGCCATTCAGATGTCCACCATCCTTGGTCAACCGGGATTGTAAATCCTCACGTTGTTTGGTCGCTTCACCAGTATATTTAGCTCCAATGATGTCTACCGGCAAAACCTTTTCAGCGATTTTCCAACGGATGATGTCATCGTACCGTTTATTCTCGTCAATGAACTCTATAGTACGTTCCCGACGAATTTCTTCAAGCATATCCAATCCATTGGCTTGCGCAAATGAATTGGTAAGCATGGCTGGCATACCTGAGCGGCGGCGCAATGCATTGACCGTTTGGTCCAATTGAGTATCGGTGATGTTTCCATTGTATTCATACAATGCTTCAGCATACGATATTAAGATTTCAGCATAACGGATTATCATCTTATCAGTGTACTCACGGCTATTGGTTGTCCATTGTGTCAAATCGAACCCCTTCTTCAAATTATATCCGTAACGGAAGCTGAAGGGAACAAATGGCCCTTTATACGCTTCTTCGTTCACCCGATAAATGGTCATCCCCAAACGAGGGTCACGATTGGTAAAGACATCATCATAACTGGTCTCTGGAGAGATTTTCAGTGGAGATTTCTCACGTGGCAATCCATCGGTATAAAGGAATAAGTCCACAATATTTCTGGTGAGGCTAGCCGAATTCTCCATTTGACGACTGTTGCCATGTGTGGTGCTTGCGGCTTCTCCATTGGGACCATATACTTTTACGAAAATGTTCTCCTTGTTCTGGCGACCTTCCGCATCAACTTGAAAGAGCTTTTCGAAATCAGGGTACAGTTGGAATTTACCGCCGTTCATTAACGATTCGCAAGCATCAATACATTTCTTTAGATGTGACTTATAATCGCAATCGGCCAAGTAGTGGTGTTTTCCGAATGTACCTTCATACAGGCCCACTCGAGCAATCATGGCAGTAGCTGACTGACGTGCCACATGTCCCCAATTGGAAGTGATTTCATTGTTGTCGATGTCCGGCAACCAGGTTGCAGCAAATTCCAAATCTTCATACACTTGCTTCAGGACCTCCTCTCGGGGAGTGCGTCCCATTTCCAATGCCGGGTCTGTCGTCTCATTGATGGCTTTCAGCAGCAAGGGCACATCGCCATACTTCTTTACAAGTTCAAAGTAATAGTAGGCACGGAAAAATCGAGCTTCCGCCAAATATCGATTCAAAACATCTCCCGTCACGCTGGCTCGGGAGGCTTTCTCCAAAATATTATTGGAAATAAATATTCTCCAATATGAATTTGTCCAACTACCACTGGTAGAAGGCACTGTCCAACTACCGTCACTGGTACTGTTGGCTGAACCATTATTGTTCAGCTCATCTGAACGGTAATCGTGAGAGAAACCTCCCCCCAAGGCATTATCTCCGTTAAGTTGCTGATAAAAGCGATTACATGCGCCACGCAAATCAGTTTCACTTTGCCAGTAGGATGCATCTGTCATAGTGCTTTCTGGAGTCAAGTCCAGATTGCAGCTTGCCATTGTCAATGCAACAGCTCCTATACTTATATATGTTACTATTTTTTTCATGTTATTGAGATTAAAGAGTGATGTTTATACCAACAGTCCATGTACGGAAGAACGGATAGTAACTTGCCGATGGTTTATTCCCCACTTCAGGGTCAAACACGCTCAACATGTTGGTATGTTCCCAAAGGTCTGTTCCAGTCACATAGACACGACATTTCTCTATGTTGAATTTACTCAAAGGTATTGTGTAACCGAGAGAAAGGTTCTTCAAACGAATGTAGGAAGCATCTTGTATCCAGCGGTCAGAAGCGTGATAGTTAAACGTGTTGGCATTGTACAAACGAGGCCAATAGGCATCTGTATTATCCTCCGTCCAATAGTCACGATGAATGGTCCACGGCATTTCTGAGCTCGATGAGAAAGGAGCTAATTGTGAAGCTTCAATCAATACTTTGCGTTTAGCCACACCCTGGAACATGGCAGACAGGTCGAAGCCTTTCCATTGCAGTCCGAGGTTAATGCCATAAAAATAGCGGCCATTTGACGTGCCAAGATATACGAGGTCTCCCGGATCATCCGGAGTACCGCCACCGGCCCCAACCGTATGGCAGCCATCACCTTGTGCCAAATATTTCACATCACCGCCAGACACCTTAGCATCGTTGAACGATTGGTAACCCGGATGAGCCTCTTTGTAAGCCAGATACTCGTCACGGCTCTGCCAAAATCCGTCTGTCTTATATCCCCATATAGTATTCAGAGGGTAGCCTTCCAATATATCAACCGAGCCCTCAGAAATGGCATTCTTTCCATTGTAGCCGGTCACTTCATTGTCACTATCGCTTAAGTTGAAACTGATATTATATCCCAAATTCTTAAACTTGTTGCGATATGAAATCTCAAACTCCCAACCCCAGGTCTTTAATGTACCCACATTTGACTTTGGCACCGTGATGCCGACAATGTGGGGCAATGTGACAGAAGCAAGCATATTGTCGTTCGTTTTCCAATAGTAGTCGGCGGTGACATTCAATTTATTGTCAAACAGTCCCAGGTCCATACCAATATTGGTGGAAGTAATGATTTCCCATGTTTTATCTACAGAAGCCATTTCACTCTGATAGTAACTGGCTTCACCCATGTTCATGCCACGACTAATTTTTGCGATGTAATCATAAAGACCTAAAATGGCACCATTACCCAGCTGTCCCCAAGAAGCGCGTAACTTAAGATTTGAAATTACGGGCACCTTGAACCAAGATTCCTCATTGACACGCCAAGCAGCCGAAAATGAAGGGAACGCACGCCAGCGCTTTTCTGGAGCCAAACGTGAGCTACCGTCGTAACGCACGTTAGCCTCCAACAAATAACGGTCAGCAAAGTTATAATTGACACGTCCGAAGTAGGACATAATAGCCCAAGTCTCAATATTGTCGCTAACTTCTGTATTTGTTACTTCTGAATTGTCGTAATAGTTGAATGAGAAAAAATCGTTGGAATTTAAGTTCTTCACAGTTCCTGTCATTTCATCCTTACGATACCGCTCGTATGAGCTACCAGCCATTAAATCTATGCCATGTTTGCCATAGTTACCATGGTAGGTCAGGACTGCCTCGAGGTTATCATGATAGTCGTTATTCTTCTGTCGCTTCATGGAGTTAGGAGAATTGGCGTTGAAACGTACGCTCGATCCCAAGCGGTCATACCAAACCAATGTACGTTTCTCAACAATCTGGCTGTAGTATCCTGCCCGACGACTGGCGCTCAATTTCAAAGACAATCCCTTGACGAAATAATCTTTGATATTCAGTTCGGCCTTTCCTGTGAACGATTCATACTGACTTTTGGAAATACCACCATTCTTCATCAAATCGATGGCATTCACCTGCAAGTCACCATTATATGGGTTTTCGTTGGCATCTTCCTCAGGAGTGTAGATAGGTTGACGACCACGTACACGATACAGTCTACCCAATATGGTAGTAGCTCCATAAGGGTTCTGCTCTATAAATTTACCTTCATAATTGGCCAACACACCCAAACTGATGTGGTCATTCAGTTCCGAATTGATTTTCATTCGGAGATTGTAACGGTCATTACTGTCTGGACCATACTTCAGAACACCATTTTTTGTATAATATCCAGCCGACAGCAAGTAATTCAAAGCCTTCTTGCCACCTGTCACACTGACGTTGTGACTCTGTTGAGTTGTATAGTCACGTGTGCCTTCCTCCACCCAGTTTGTAGATTGGAATAAATCCCAACGCTTATTTGTGTTGTTTGGACGATAATTGAAGTTAGGGTTTCCTATCCAGGAGCTTTGTTCGGGACTCCATTCAGGGTTACCACTCGCTTGGCGACGACTTTCATTAATCATCTCTTGCTCTTCCCAAGCAGGAACCCGTTCGGGCATAATGCCCGGTATATTGAAACCAACGTAGCCGTTGTAACTAACACGTGTCTTACCTTCACTGCCGTTTTTGGTAGTTATCAGCACTACGCCAGCAGCGGCTCGGGCACCATAAATGGCACAGGCTGCGGCATCTTTCAAAACTGATATCGAAGCAATATCATTCGGATTAAGCAAGGTCATGTCTCCCTCCACGCCATCAATCAGCACCAATGTTGCTGTGCTGTTGGCCGAGGAGAATCCACGGATACGCATACCACTCGTTTCAGAACCAGGCTGACCGCTGCTGCGTAACACCTGCAATCCCGGCACTTCGCCCTGTAAAGCAGAAAGCACGTCGGTAGTTGGTTTGGCTGCAATCTTTTCACCATCGATAGCCGATACAGCACCCGAAAGGTTGACCTTCTTCTGAGTACCATAACCAACCACAACCACTTCTTGTAGCAAAGCGTTGTCTTCTGTCATACTGATGACACCCTTCACTTCTTTGGCTTTCATTTCAATGGTTCGATAACCAATGTACGAGAAAATCAAGACCGCATCATTCGTATTCGTTTTAATACTGAATTTACCATCAAAATCAGTAATGACACCATTGGTAGTTCCCTTTTCTTGAATGGAGACACCAATTAGCGGTTCGTTCGTCCTACCATCTACCACCGTTCCAGAGGGAGAAACATTCTGAGCTAAGACTGCCAGAACCGGAGCAAAAAGCATAGTGCAGACTAAGAATAGCTGCCTCAACTTGTTAAAAGGTTCTTTCTTCATAATAATAGATTAAATTTTTACAATTATATTTCGTCTTAAAACGATGCTGCAAATATAGATTGAGTTTCCATCGTCTGTGTGACAAGGTAAAGAGGTTATGTAAACCTCCATTTTTCACAATCGCCTACGTTTCAAGTTATTAAGTCATCTGACCTCCAAGAAAAAGTAAACTTTCATAAGAGGAATTGGAAGGCAAAAAGCAGGCCATGCAACATCTAAAAGTCAAGTAACATCAAAACTCTTTGTGAAGTCACTGACGGCTACGCAGCAATGCCTCCAAATAATAATAGTCAGCGTAACAGAGCGGCACATCAATCTCGCTATTATATGGATAGTTGCCTGTGGAGTGCAACAGCAAGAAACCAAAGTGCGTACCAGGTTCAGCTTGATAATATTGATGCAGACTGCTCAATATTTTGTCAGCAAACGTCCGATAGTTATTAGCCTTTTCAGGGGTTACATAACACGAAAGTTCATAGAGGCCCGATGCAATGATTGCAGCAGCGGAAGCATCGCGCGGCACAGAAGTATTTATCTGATCGTGTGTGCAACCATCCACTGCAGGCATTTTCATATCCCAATAGGGAATTCCATCTGCAGGCATATTAGGCAATGAGAGAAAGAAATCTGCAATGTTTTCAGACCGATGCAAATAAGCTGTGTCGCGCGTGAAACGATAACACATGGCGAAGGCATACAATCCCCAACCTTGACCACGGCTCCAAAAAGAATCGTCAGCATAACCTTGATGAGTACATTTCATGCGCACACTTCCCGATTCAGGATTATAATCAACCACGTGATAGGAGGAATAGTCCGGCCGAAAATGGTTTTCCATTGTAGTATTGGCATGATTGACAGCCACCTTCCAATACACGGAGTCGCCCGTGAGCTGAGTGGCACGGAAGAGCAATTCGAGGTTCATCATATTATCTATGATAACGGGGAAATCCCATTTTTCCCGATCATGATCCCATGAGCGTATACATTTAACTGTGGGGCTATACCGAGTTATAAGTGTCTTGGCACTTTGAAGCACCACGTCTCGGTACGAACGTTCTCCAGTCAGTTGGTATGCCTTACCGAAACTGTTATACATCATGAAGCCCAAATCGTGTGTTCCTTTATGGAACTTTGCCTCCTCAATGGGCCAAGTATAGCTGATGGCTTGCTGACGCCAATAGTCATTGTGGGTATATTCATAAATCTGCCACAATGTTCCAGAGAAAAAGCCAGAACGCCAATCGTAAGGATGAACTAGAGACAGAGATCCGTCTTTCGCAATGGTACAAGGACTAACCCGCCGAAGCGACGCATTCTGTTTTTCACGTTTAGACTTATCGGTGCACTGCATAGCCAACTCCAGTTGACCACATGCAAAAACGAAAGACTGGTCAATGTCTGTAGGCTTCATATAGAGTAAGTTGAAACGGTCAGTAGGTTGAAACACTCTATATGAATAGTAGAGCCGTAAATAATCTGTACGTAACGTGTCTATGTAGGTTCCTACCCGATAGAGATCTTTGTAAAAAAGTTGCAACGAGGCATCCCATCCATGAATCTGTTTGTAGGGCCAAGCCGACACATCCTTACCTGCATATTGAGACAGAAAATCCAAGCCTTTGCTGATGCTACGTCCATCCGATGATACCGCCTGCTTCAAATCCACTCCGACCTTGTCTGCCATGAGCGCCATATCTATCAAGTGAGTCAAGTTGAATTGCGAATAATGGAAAGCCAAAGTTCGTGCAAGTTCGTGTGGTTGACTTCCATCCGGTTCTATCTGTTTGAAGATTCGCTTCTCGGGTAAAGCCAAAAGCACTTTCCGTGCCACATTATCACGTCCCGCATAGAGTGCAAAGGCCACGATCTGTGCATCGTAGGCAGTACTATGGTTATTTGCGCAGGCGGATTCTTCCCGCCCTTGTTTACTTTCGAGCATCCAGTCCAATAGTTTACCAAACCAAGATTTCAGTTGTTTACTATCGTGGGATGAGAAGGACTCCGATTGTTCCAATAGAGACACAGCATCAAGCATCTCAACAAATGAGTAAGTGTCAATCAATCCATAGCACCGACCTTGATTATTGTTATGTCCAGGCGCTACCTGCGAAAAACGCAAATGAGGGTTCATTTTGGTTTCTTTGTTCAAAAACCACACACGTATCAACTCCGTGGCTTTACGAGCATATGCCTCTTTCCCACTGAAGAACCAGGCTAAAGAGAGTGTGGTGATACGTTCTGCTGTCTGCCCCAAACGAACTCGGTCCAGTTTCTCAAGTTCGGGATTAGACAGTCCGTCACGATTGATGTAAGGTAAGCCATCACGCTTCGTAGGGTCTGGCCAATAATAGCGAGCCTGACTCAGATAGTCGTGACGGTCGCCACTAACAGGCAGTTTCTCCTTTTGCATGACGGATAAAGGTTCGACATTAAGTAGATTGTCAGCCTGTGATTTTAACGACTTATATGCAGCTGCATAATAAGGTTCTTGCAAATGTTGTTTCACTTCCACAAGATGTTCCTTGTTCCAAATGGACTGTGCCGACATTGTTGCAGAAGCGCACAACATGGCTACGACGAAATAATGTTTGATTTTCATGTCTTTAGGTTATTATATTTTTCTGATTTTTATTCCAGAGAGATAGGTCCTACCAACCTTAGGACCAAATGCCACCATTAAGCTACCATCTTCGTGACTGACCACATAGCGACGCTTCGCGGCATGGAATGAGCCGGCATCACGTGCTGGTGACAAACCTTCTTCCACCATCTGTCCGTCAATGCTAACCGAAAAAACATTGCATTTATTCCTTGTATTTTCTTCTGTCTTTCCCAACAGATATACCGGTGAGGCGGTGGTGCCATCCGGATCGGCAAACAAGAGTTCCACTTCGTACCTGCCGGCAGGTACATCGAATCGATATTCTTCTATGTTCTCCCGCATGGTCTGATAGAGCGGTCCGTCTGCGGTAAGGTGTATCTCGGTTTGCGTGGTTTTCTCCTTTCCGCCTACATAGCCCCAGCCTCCTTCGGTGTACTTCCGGTCGGGCACCCACGTCAGTCCGCTTTCATCGGAAGTGAAGAAACAGTTGCTGCCCACGTTTATGGCCAATTCCAAGTCTGTCCAGTCGGCCTCGGCCAAGTGTGAGGGTACTGACTGATAGCGCACACGCACTCCATCATGCACCTCTTTGTCTCCGAACCGTCCAGAAGCGGACAGATAGGGTTCTGTTCCCTCGAAGGGAACATCAAATACAGCAAAGCAGTTCGACACACACTTGCGACCTACCGAACGGCCGTCCACAAACAGCTCCACCTCGGGGAGGTTTGTATAGACCTTGACGGGCAACACCACCGGTGAGTCTGGGTTGTCCTGAATGCCACAACGCACGTTCCAGTCTCGACTGGCTATATGAAGAACAGGGATGTCCTTCCGCCACATGGCTTGGTAGTAGTAATAGACATCCTTGGGAGTGCGGTCCGCACGCACCAATCCTTTGTTGTTGATGTGTGGCATCGATTCGCCACGCACGGCAGACGAGAAATCAATGAAGTTCCAGTGGGAGCTGCCGCATACAAAGGGCATATTCTCCAACACCGGGAGATAATGTTCCAAAAAGATTTGCTGATATTCGCAACTGAAATCGAAGGTGCGAGGAGCTGTAGAGTGTAGCCGTTTGTCCGACCCTGCTCCGTATTCACTGATAATGACGGGATGAGTAGGATAATTCTTCTGCTGATTGTCAAGAAATTGTTCAAATCCCTCAAGATTTCCCCCATACCAACCGCTATAAAGGTTCCATCCTACTACATCGACAAGATCACCCAATCCGGACTCATTATAGTAGTTACTTCCATGAAAGGCAATGACACTGACACGTGTACAATCCTCTTCTTTCAATACACGTTCTAATCGTTCGGCTAATTCCAATGTCCGTTCTTTCACAGGATTTAATACGTCTTGTGTCTTATATCTCCGTAAAGTTTCAAGGAAGATTTCGTTCATGTACCCCCAGGCGATGACCGACGGATGGTTATAATGCTGTCGAATCATCTCACGCAAATTCTGCTCACAGTTATCGGCAAATCCCGGGGTGTCGGGTACAAGATTTATAATAGGTATCTCCTCCCATACGAACATTCCCTGACGGTCACACATCTCCAACAGGGCTTCGTCCTGCGGATAGTGGGATATGCGGATGAAGTTCGTTCCCAACTCTTTCATCAGCCGGAAGTCACGACGGTGCATCTCGTCCGACAGTGCCACGCCTATAGGCTGTTGGTCCTGATGGCGGCACATACCACGCAGTTTGTAGGGCTTTCCGTTCAGGAAGAATCCCTTCTGTGCATTGAAATGGAAATAGCGGAAGGCGGTATAATGTTCCAACTTGTCTAGCAATGCCTGTGTATGGGCATTGCGCAACGTGGTTTCCACCCGGTAAAGCGCAGGCGTCTCGGGCGTCCAAAGTTCGGGATGAGTAACAGTGACCAATGTCTCTTCGAAAGAGCAAGCCTCTCCGGCCTTTACCTTTATATTCTTCTTGAAGGTGTTTACCAAATGTCCATCCGGATGGTACACGGAACAGACCAATTGTAGCTTGCTCAGGGATACGTCCTCATTCTTGACAGAACCTCGTACAACGACACTTCCTTCCTCGTCCGACTGACAGTCTGCACGAACAAACACTCCATCCGAACCATAATCCGTCAGCGTGAAATGCTGACGGGGAACAGCCATAAGCCACACATCGCGGTACACACCACCAAAGAAAGTGAAGTCGGCCGAGATGGGAGCAATATCCTGTCGTGCGTTGTTCACACAGAGAGCCAACACATTGGGCGTATCGAACGAGATATAATCCGTTATGTCGAAAGTGCAAGCCGTGTATCCTCCGGCATGGTTCCCTATAAGTTTCCCATTCAGAAAGACATCGGCATACTTCGATGCGGCATCCAGTTTCAGAAACACATGTTTCTCTTTCCACGAAGCAGGTATGTCCAGAGCCCGTCGGTACCACCCCTTGCCTTGGTAATAGTCCGTCATCTCATAGGCATCCGTGTTCCAGGTGTGTGGCAGATGAACTGCCGTCCACTGACTGTCATCCCACGTGGGTTGTGCAGATTCGGGACAATCCCCCTTAAAGAACCGCCACCCGTCATTGATGGTATGGACTTCACGCTGGGCAACTGCTTCAAAAGGTATAAGAAGAAGCAGGAACAGAAACATATGTGACTGCAGTCTTTTCCAAATCAGGTTAATGTTTTTCATCCTATCTTAGTTAGCTTTAATTTCCAACAAATGTAGGAAAAGTAAAACTATATTTTATGGGAAAGTAAGGACGTGAAGTAAACTATACGAAAACGCATTTCGCTATCACTCTGAACCTTACATCTGAGGCCTATCGCAAAAAAGTAAGCTCTCATTGAGAACGTTTTAACGGCCTATTCCTGCATTTTACCCAATAAGCGAATGGTTTTGACAAACTCATCTTTCGGTATAATAGCTTTATTGCGCGTTCTCAGCCTATAGTTGTACACCGTTTGCGGTGAACAATGAAGGAACTCGGCTATCTTCACACTGTCATTGATACCCAAACGAACCAAAGCATAAATACGAAGTTCGGTATTCAATAGTTCGCCTTCTTTCAGTACGATTCTTTCTTCCGGTTGCAACAAAGCATTGAAATCCCCTACGAAGTCTGGATAAACGTGCAAGAAGATTGCATCGAAACTATGATAAAACTCCTTTAATTCATTTTGGGCCAAAGTGGGTGTATCAGTCAACGTCTTCACCTCATCAATCTGTTTAGCCTTTAATTTTCGGTTTATCGTCTTGCGGAATTCATCAAGTTTGCTGATATAGTTGGAGCAGATGGAGAAGACATAGCCAATGTATTCCTCCTTCACATAGTTCGATTCACGCAACTGGATAATGGCCTCCTTCAACTGAAGATTAACGGACTTCAGTTGTTCGTTTACCGATTCCAATTCTACATTCATCTCTGTCAATTGCGTATGGGCCTGTGACAGTTCATCAATACGCTTATCCAGTAACTCATTTGCTTCATTCAACTGGTGACGTGAACGGGCTTGATTCCTCAGTTGTTTATAAATAAAGAAGACTGCAATCAGTAATATTACGGAGAGTATGCTAACAACAGTCAAGCATGTACGCAGATACACCTCCTGCTTTCGATTTCGTTCTTGATAAGCCTTATGAATAGCATTTTGAACCTCGGATATGCCTATCACACGCACTCTATTACGATAAAGTTGTGCATTCTGAAGGCAATAATTGATGTAAATGTATGAATGGTCAATATCACCCATTTCAAACAAAGACTTGGCGAGCTCCTCCAAGGAAGCGATGTCTCGATTCACAGTACGGACATCGGCCATCGCGGAATAAATCAGATACTTCACATAATCCTCGGAAAGCCCCTCTTCGCGACACAATCGAGCTAAGATGTAAGCGTCCATGGCTTCACGTCTCGATTCCATAGGTGAGTCATCAACCACTTCTTTCAGCTCACGAATCACCTCGCGCTCACCATCAGCACCCAAGAACTTCCATCCTTTATACCATAAATAATAAGGGTCCTCGGGGATGAGTGCAGCATAAATTGAATCGGTATAGATGCTTTCCGTTTCATAGTATCCTTGACTGAAGCTCCCCATATCGTGTCTTGAATACTGACCTAAATGAGAATATAGATACATCATCTGGCCATAATACTCTATTTGGAGGTCATGTGAAAGTTGTTTTCCATCAATGCCATACAACACATCTTGTGCTTCTTTCAGTAATCCAGTGGCCGATAGCAGAAAAGATTTCTTTATCCGCCACTCGGCTAGCCAGTCTTTACGGTTCAATCGATTGGATATCTCTAAATTTGTGTTCGCATAGACCATGGCAGAGTCAGCATTATAGACAAAATACTCGTCATAAAATCTCTTGTTCACCCAATACCTTTCCTCATCTGTATGTACGTGGAACGACTGCATGCGAAGTTGCTCTATTTTCTGTTCCTTGATTTTCAGAAAAGCATCTTTACAACCAATAATTGAGTCGAGACGATTCAGTAGTTTTTCAATATTAGTTCCATAAGGAGAAGACCACAAGGGCTGAAACAATAATAAAAAGAAGAGTATAAACAAATGCCTCATAACCTGGATTTAAGATAAACATTTTGTAATTCAACTGAAAAGAGATGATGAATGGAAACTCTCCATCAAAGCCGTTTTAGCCACATATCCATGAAGCGGTCGTAGATGACATAGCCTTCGGGCTTACGGTAAACAGTTACTTGTCCTCGAGCACATTGAGGGCGGCCTTGACACTGCTGGCGCCACAGAGGCGATGCTTTTTGATGAGACTGCCGGCAGTGGGCTGCGACACGATGCCCTCTTTGGCTATCGTCTTTAGCAAAGCGAACTGGTTCTCGATGAAGGAGACGTTCTTGCGCACAAGGTCATTGAGGACTACAGCTCCCAGCTGCTCCACGAAATCGGAGAGATTCTTGGTGGCATAGATGTTGAGGTACAAACAAGAAGTATTCTTGTCCTCCTGTGTCAGATAATAGAAGGTGTTCTTTATCAGTCCCGTCTTTCCCATCCTACGGGGAGAGATGAGGGTCACGTTCCTCCCGTTCTTCAAGTGCGACAAGAGCGAGTCGGTCTCTGCCTGCCTGTCGCAAAAGTACTCGGGGCTTTCGTACCCTTGGAAGACGAACGGGTTCGCCAACTTCCTTACATTCTGTGTCATACGCCGATTACAACTTTTACGTTACAACTTTATTGTAATGGCGAAGATAGTGCATTTATGGATACGACACAAGAGACAGCCGATAAATCTACTGGGCAGCAAACATCACTGAGTGGCGTAAGCAGTGGACTCCCGACTATCATAATAAGTACCGCATCTTCGCCATCCAGTACCACACAGGTGGCACGGCCGACCCCGGCACAGGTTCCTTTGTGAAGTCGCTGTCTTCCTTACTAATGGTGTAGGCGTAAGGCTCTATGGCTATGAGATCTATGTGGAGAAGACCTTACGCTATGAGTAAGACAGGATATACTCTGACGGGAACAAAGATTTACGCGGAGAGGGTTGGACCCTGCTCGACGGCTACGAGGCTAAGGGCCAGTTAACTTCCCCATCCTCCGCATAGAGGACATGATGCTGTTCAACGCTGAGATTATGACACTTTTACGCACAAGTGCGTCATATAACTCGGCCGAATTGTATATTTTTGCAGCCTAAAAGACATCTTTCCATCAGCGCCATCCATAGAAGGGATGCGCCAGGAAGAGGCCATCGGTTTATCCGAAGAGCTATGATGTCACCCGATGTCATCAGTTCTGCCAATCAGCTTGATAGTCACAAAAGAACAACTATATGAACAATAGAATTGAGACCTGTCCACAATGTGGAGCACCAGGAACAGCAGGCGAGGTCTGCGATTATTGCGGAGCGAAGATACCCTTGACTCGTCCGAGTGTCAGTAATTCGACTGCGGGCAATGCAAACGCATCGACCCGCCGCATTATACCCTTCGACCCCGACATAAAAGAGGAGAACATCAAGAGCATGGTGATGGACAAATTGATTGATACCAATTACGTGCCATTGGATGTGTTCGAGAAAATGGAGAACTTCAAAGCCATCAAGGGATTCTTCCCAATGTACAACTTCGTGGGCTCCTTCCAATCGTCGTGGAGCTGCACACAAGTGATTGAAGTGAGGAAGGAACGTACCGTCTATAAGGACGGAAAGCCGAAGACGGAGACCTACTACGAAAAGGAGTACCATCCGGCCAGCGGTACTGCCGCAGGACGGTTCGACATCCTCTGTTCGTCCGACCCGAACCTGTTGAGCGCAGATCGCTACGACTCCAAGAACTACAACAACTCCGTCCCCTTCGACCAATCGCTGGTGGATGAAGACGCACAACTTATCCCCTTCGAGAAGGAGCCGCTTGTCAGCTGGAACAGCGTGGCCAAGCCTATCATAGAGGACCTGGCCTATTCGGCAGCCTATCGTCAGGCTCCAAGTCCTAACCAACAATTCTCCCAGTCGGCATCGTGGAGCAAAGAGGGCGACGGTACGGAAGTGTACGTCCCCATCTGGCTGGTTTCCTACGAATACGGAGGACAGACCTACGGCGCGGTGTTGCGTGGCGACCGGCCGAACCCTTACGAAATCACCGTTCCGAAGGATGAAGATACCAAGAAGCATGATAACGAAATAAAAGAGAGAAAGAGAGATATCTTCTCGACAATCATTAGTTTCTTTCTCTTGTTTACCCTACTGATTACCACATTTGGTCTTACCGTTTATCATTTTAGTGGAAGATGGGGCACGTTTTTCGACTTCCCGGGAATAGTGATTACTGTGTGCAGCGCCATCGCCATATTCATCCTATGGAAACTGTACAAGGTCATGAACGAGGGAAACAGTAAGATTGACGCATACATCACCGTGGTGCGCGAGTGCGCCAAGCTGATAAGGAACTCAAATGCCAAGCGTTACTGCGATTATGGCGAAGCAGATGCCACCACGAGTATAGACTTGAACAAATTCAAGGAGCCTCAGAAGGTATCGTTGAAATGGATGTGGACCAGCGTGATAGCCATGGCCGTCGCCTTGACGGTTATCGCGATAGCTATCCCCGTCTATGAAAACGCAAAAGCGCAAGCAGAACAGGCGGAATGGGAAGCCGAGATGGCAGAAATGAAGGCCAAGGAGGAACTCCAGAAGAAGGAGAATGCCCAGAAAGTGGCTAAGAGCATCAAGGAAAGGTTAACTTTGGTACTGGGCAGTGAGTTCGATATTCCAGGTACCGGCGAACAAGGTTTCTATGGGGTTGGTGGTTCCGATCCTATAACCGTAGAGCTCACCAACTATTACATCATGACGACTCCCGTGACGGAGGAGGAATGGAAGCTGTTGGAAACGGATGACTTCTCGGCAAGCACAGCCAAAGACTTCATCGAGAAGCTGAATGCGGTTTCGTCCTGCATATTCCGTCTGCCTACACTGATGCAGTGGATGTATGCCTCCGAGCAAGGTTCCATTGAGCCAGAGTCCAACAAGAGCGAGTTGTGCGTTGACCTGTATGACGATCAAGGATATACGGACGGATGGAGAGACTATGCGGGTTTGGTGAACCCCGAAGGACCAAGTGACGACGGGAACATGGTGCATTCATGCATCTATAGGAGGGAGAGTTTCATGGAGGATATTTCCTATAACTACAGCGTATCCGGATACTATGACATGACCCAATGTAAGCTCCGGTTGATAATCGAGGAAGAAGAGATGGGAAACGACTAAGAATAAAACGAATCAGTAAAACGAACAAAAGCGAATAACGATGAATTTAGTGGATATAGTCTCATGGGAGGTGAACGAGCAGGAGCTCGTCCACCGCTTCGAGAGCGATGGTTTGAGGCTGGGTTCTCAGTTGGTGGTCTATCCCGGACAGACCGCTTTCTTTGTGAAGGGCGGAAAGATCTGTGACGATTTTACCAGTGGCACCTATACCATCAAGAGTGACAACATTCCCTTACTGGGAAAAGTGGTGAACCTACCCTTCGACGGAGAGACACCCTTCAAGGCCGAGGTGTGGTTCGTGAACCATGTATCGCTGCTGAACAATAAGTGGGGAACGCTGACACCCATTCAGTTGGAGGACCCAAAATACGACGTCATTGTGCCCGTGCGGGCCTATGGCCAATACGGACTGCACATAGAGAACGCACGACTGTTCCTCGAGAAGTTGGTAGGCAACATGTCGTCATTCGAAACGGTGCGGGTGGTGGACTACTTCAAGGGCGTGTTGCTGTCGAAGCTGACTAACATCATCTACGATGCGCTGAAGCAGAACGGTCAGTCGGTGTTGTCGATATCGTCGCAGGTAGACAGTCTGTCCGAATACGCACAAACGTGCCTGGGTGAAGTATTCGCCAACTATGGCATCAGTCTGGAGATGTTCAGCATCATCGCCATCTC
Organism: Bacteroidaceae bacterium; assembly: GCA_963643925.1. Taxonomy (GTDB): domain Bacteria; phylum Bacteroidota; class Bacteroidia; order Bacteroidales; family Bacteroidaceae; genus Phocaeicola_A. The sequence goes on along the minus strand of CAVINS010000050.1, from coordinate 7,085 downwards.
CATTAAGGAAGACGACCCCAGCTTCATCCGATTGAAAGAGGCGAAAGATGCCAAGGCACGCATCAGCGTGATAGGTCGTGAGGACTATCAGATGACCCGCTCATTCGACGTGCTGGAACAGGCTGCCAACAACCACAGCGGCATGGCAGGGGCAGCCATGGGCATTGGGGCCGGCATCGGACTAGGCAACGCTGCCGCCTCACTGGCGACGGGAGTAATCAATACCCAGCAATCAAGTGAGACTCCCCCGCCCTTGCCAATCCCGGGAAAGAAGTACTTCCTAGCCGTGAACGGACAACAGCAGGGACCATTTGATTATGACGTGGTGGAGCAGAAATACAACGACGGGGCCATCACGAACGATACACTAGTATGGACCAAAGGGATGTCACAGTGGCAGAAACTGTCTGACTGCAGCGACTTCTCGTCGCTGGTAGACTCAAACTGCCCGCCACCGATACCTAACCTATAACCCTTCGCACGCTCATGAAAACGAAAATCATAGCAGTCAGTGGCATACTGATAGCGATGAACCTACTGATAGGTTTGTTGCTGTCGGCCTACAGCGGATTCAATCTACTGTTCTCGACGGTAGTGTTAATGGTTAGTGCCGCCCTCGTCTACCTAGTGCATTCCATTCGGGTGAGCGATGCGATAAAGGTATCGTTCACGCTACTGTTCATGCTGTCGGGCCTCATCAAATACATCCTGAGTCTGGTTGCACCCAATCATCTGGTGGACAACTGGGGCGTGATAGCGTGCATTGTCATCACGTCATTTGAGGTGCTATTGCTCGTGGTGTACCGCAAGAAACAGCTTTAGACACAGATAGGATATAGAAACAGAACAGCCCGGCATACTCAAGTAGCATGCCGGGCTGTTCTGTTTCTATAGAGTCGCAATGGACTATTTCTTACATTACCTCGGAGAAGTCGGTCTTGCCGTAAATGACGTTATCCAGTCCCAACTCTATCGTCAGTGACGGATGACTACTGTACTTGTACGTCTTGCCGTCGTTGGTGGTGAGGTAAACGGTGTATTTGTCAGCAATCTTCAAGGCCGGAACGATGACCTTCTTGCCGGTCTTCAGCGTGTTGTTTGTCGACCATACCAACTCACCATCAGCATAGGTGTTATCTGGTTGCTTCACTTGCTTGTAAACCTTCATACTCAGAATGGCCTCTTTATCGAAATCATTCTCCAACGTGATGGTACCGCATCTGTCGCGACTGAAAGGCTTCAGGTTGATAATCTGGTCGGTGCACCCATATTGGAAAATACGCTCTTCATGATCAGCATAGGTAGTGATGAAGCTCTGCGCTCCATACGTTGCCGCTGTCTGTACACGGATAGCGATGGGGTCCTGCGTTGAGTTGTCAGGCACATCTTTCTGATGCCATACCCAATTGGCATGCAGATAGTTTGTGGAACGATAGGTCAGTGAGTTACCCTCATTGAAACCACGTCTCTCCCACCAATCAAACTCGGGGAGATTATTGAACTCCATCTTCCATGCCAGTGCCCAAGTGGTGATGCCATTGACTTGTGTGGCCCCGGAGATATTGCGGATGTCCGTATCGGAGATGTTGCGAACGGTCGTCTCGGTCCATTCCCATCCCAAGGAAAGCTTTGGTTCAACCATCACGTAGGGGACCATCATCATAGACACACCACCGGATACTGACAGAGAGGCGTCCAATGAGAACGTGAAACTGTCGTCATACCGAGTCTGTCCCGATGTAGTCAGAGGCTTCGGTGTACCCACAACCTCTACTTCGTCGGCTGAATAGGGTTTAGGATTGGACGAAGCATCCTTTTTCTGATGATAAGGGATGCAGGCCACCTGAAAATCTTTTGCATAAAGGCCACAGATGCGGACATAGGTTCCAGAATGTTGGTTCCACCATTTACCTTTGTACATGTCGGCACTTGCCAAACCGGCAGTCATGTTGACCAAGTAGTAGTCGCCGGCACCGGGCTGATCCTCGTAGCAGTGTATCTGATAGATATTGAAGCAAAGAGTGACTGCACCCGTACCCTTAATGACATCAGGATCGGAATTTCCCGCCAGCCACCGTACCTGTGCATTGGCGGTAAACGGAGCGATGACCGTATAAGGGTATCTGGCGAATATCTCCGACACGTTTTGAAGCTTATCGCTGTCGTCAGACCGTGTGGTCTTCTGGAGGAACTGCTGTTTCACCTGTTGCGCCTCGTCGTCGGTTATGCCGGTGTTACTGAAGTCGTTGTTCAGGGTTTCCACCCAAGGGATGAGGTAGTTGTACACTTCGGGGTACTTAGGGTTCTGGAAGTCAATCCAAACGTATTCGGTATCAGCGGCACTTCCCTCGACCTCAGCTTTGGTAGGCAACTCTTCACGTGTCACCACATTTCCAATATATGGGGTGGTTTTGGTAGAGACGTCCTCCGTGTCCTTTGCCAGCAGTTCATCATCAGACAATGAGTCAACAAGCACAGCTTTGTTGTCCGGTCCGTAGACCAAGCAGCAGTGGAAACCCTTACCGAAAGAGAACATCAGGGCATTGTCCACGTTATCCGGAACGATACCTGCATCCCAGTTAAACACATCGAACCACTGTTTAAGCTGGTCCTGTGAAGGATCGGTCACAGCAATGACGCCCCCATTATCATAAACTTTCATAATGTCTTTCTGATATTCCTCAGCGAGTTCCGGCAAAACCAACAGTTTGGTGTTATCGGTCACTTCCGAATTGATGTTCGGGAGCAAATATATCAGAGAGATGGCCACATTCTTGGCATCGGCTCCATTGACACCCAAGATTACGGCTTCCTGATCGAAAGTCACACCTGTCTCCGTCCGGTTGATATTGAAATCGTCTGTTGACGGGTTAGCCATAACAACATCATCGTCGTCTGAGCATGCGCAAATGCTAATAACAAGCAACATTGCGATCAAATTTGTCAGAAGGTTTCTATACGTTTTCATAATCTTTATATGTTTATGCAGTATGCAGGTTTTTACTAATTACTTGATCTTCAAGAAGTCAATGCTACTATAAACGGTGTTAGACATTCCAACTTCCAAGCTCTTCGCATTACTTCCACCCTTAGAATACATATACCGGTGACCAGTGTCGGTAGTAAGGTAAATGTTATAGGTATCAGCGACACTCAAAGCCGCAGAAGTGACAGATTTTCCCGGTTTGATAGTCTTCTCTGTAGACCACACCAACTTGTTCGAGGTAACGTTCTTCGAGTCTGTAGGCTTGTCCACTCTATTGATCTCAATGCCAGTGATGGAAGTGCCATCCTCAAAGTCGTTCTCAACCACAATCGTGCTGCATCTGTCACGTGAGAAAGAATTCAAGTTGAAGGTATACTCAAAGGCACCAAATTTGTTATAGATGTGATACTCCAAATCCTCCTCGGTTCCCCAGAAAACCATTGATCCGTAAGTAGGCTGAGTACGTACCTTTATAGCGATAGGCGCCTTCGTCGAGAAGTCTTTCGCATATTTCGCGCGCCAAATCCAAGAAGCGTCCAGGTAGTTGGTAGAACGGTATGTCTGCGATTTGCCTTCGTCATAACCACAGCTGTTTCCCCAAAAATCGAACTTAGGATAGTTGTTGAATACCATCCTCCAGCCAGCTCTGGCAATCGGTTGCGGCTGTCCGTTCACGACATACGCACCACTTGTGTTAGATATGTCCGTATCGGAAACGTTACGGCTTTTGCTGTCGGTCCAAGACCACCCTGCAGAGACACTAAGACCACCGTTCAAGAAACCACCACTTCCTACCGGATTATAATCGGATTGTTTTAGATTCTTGCCAGCGGAAACAGAGCCTGTGACGTTGAGACTGAATGAGGATTGCGTGGTGTATACGGTCTCCCCTTCAGTAGTCTCAGGAGATGTAGAACCCACAAACTCGACATCGTCGTTGGTAAAGGGGACATTCTTTTCAGTGTTCCATGGAATGCAGTCCACGGCAAAAGCTGTTGCATAATAGCCACACAGACGAACCCATATACTTCCATGTCTGTTTACCCATTTACCTTTATACATTCTATCACTCTCCAAGGCGGCTGACATATTCACCAAGTAATAGTCTCCCGCACCCGGTGCTTCGTCATAGCAATGAATCTGGTAAATATTGAAATCGACAGACACAGAGCCATCGCCCGAGATGTAGTCAGGATCAGACAACCACACTTTGTACTGTCGCTCATTGGCATGAAAGGGTAGAACCACAGAGTAGGTGTACTTCGAGAACATGAGTGACACGTCGTTGTCTGCCTTACCACTGCCGTTGGCACGGGTAACTTTCCGGGAAAAGAGTTGTTTCACCTTGTCCGCCTCGTTCTCATCCACAACATCCTTCTCCGCGAAGCTCTTGTTCACACTGTTCACCCACGAACTGAGGTAAGAGTAGACAGCCGGATACTTGGAATCCTCAAAGTCGGTCCATACATCCTCGCCTGCGGAGCTTGCATCCCCGACCGTTGACTTCAGTTCGGTCACGGGCGCTTGAGCCTCCAAGAGCGGCTTAAAGATAAAGCCTTCCGAATCCTTGTCCGGCATATTGGCCACATCCGTAGAATCAACGGCAATATCTTCGTTATCGGGGCCATAAACCACGCAGCAGTGGAAACCTTGACCGAACGAGAACATCAGCGCGTCGTTCACACGGCCCGGCATAAAGCCATCTTTCCAGTCCACGTCCTCGAACCATTTCAGAATCTGCGATTCGGAAGGATTGGTCACGGCTACGACACCACCATTATTATATACCTTCATAATCGCATCTTCATACTTGCTCGAGAGCTCCGGCACAATCAACAATTTGGTATTGTCTGTCACCTCTTGTTTAATATCAGAGAGCAAATACATCAGAGACACTCCCATATCGGCAGCGCTGTTGCCGCTTACGCCCAAAATCACGGCCTCTTGATCGAAGGAAATTCCCGTTCCTGCATCGTTGAGGTTAAACTCATCAGCAGTAGGAGTATTTACACTCGTGTTGTCATTCTCATCGTCCGAACATGCAAACATGCCGCTGATAATCAGTAATGCAAGCAGCTTAGTCAGAAAATACTTCTTTGTTTTCATTTCGTTTACGTTTTATGCTGTTCAACAATTATTGGGCGACATAGGTGGTTAGGCCCTACCCAACGTTAACTTACCATATGTCCATCTTACCTTCAGTCGGCAATCTATGCAGATGAGACATTGTTTGGTTCTGCAAATATACATCATTTATGGTATATCCAAATATATTTTCGGTATTTTTGAACAATTATTTTCCAATAGAGTCAAATTATATAGGGTAAGCAGACATTATCTTCCTTCGTTTTCATTGCGTTTACGTATTACATCTTCTCACATTCGTTGGGCAAGTGACAATGAATCACTTCCCAACAGGTTTCGTATAGAAGTCTATCAGTTCGGTCAGAGCCCTTCTGCAGACCGGGCAGAATTCCGGATTGTCATTGGTGCGCATACGACAATCTTTGCACGGACGATAGACACCCTTCGTGCTGTAGCCGCCACCTTCGTAGAGGTCTACTCCATCCTTTCCGACCATCTTCTTCCACTTACTGTCGAAGTTTACCTTGGTCGTGATGTTGGGTTCCCAGGGTTCCACGTCGTGTGGATACATGGGGATAGCCTCGTCGTCGTAGGCATATTCGTCAGCCAGTCCGGCAAAGCTATGGCCAAACTCATGCACGACTACAGGGCGGAATTTCGGATGATGCGCCATCGAGAGGTTATAGGAATTGAGGATACCGCCGCCGCCGTACTTCTCGGTATTCACCAGTACGATGATATGCTCGTAAGGAACACCTGCCAATACATCGTGCAGAGCCTTCAGATTGAGAGTGGTTAGGTAGCGGTCGGAATAGAAGGTGTCGAAGTGAGAGCCTACTGCAGTGTTCTTCCAAATGCCATTCCCCGGTTCACTGGTGCCGCTCTCTTGAGAAATGGACTTCACAGCCACCACGCTGAAGCGGTCTTTCAGCGACTTAAAGGGTTCGTGGGCAAAGAGGGCATCGCAAGCCGTGCGGCAGTCATTCAGGTAAGTTTCCATTTCATCTACCCCATAGCCTTCGGCCACAAAGGCGATGTTGATACAGTTTTCGTCGTTGCCCGGCTTCACGAGCGTCTCGTAAGGAGTCACATTTTTCTCTCCTATATGCCGGATGAGAATATCGGTTGGCACTACTTGATGCGTCATGCTTGCCATCACCTCTTGACGATTATTGAAGAGTTCAATTGTGACGTCTATGGTATCTTTAGGCATCGGGACAAGGTACACATTCTCGAACGAACGGTGTTGCGTCTTGGCCTCATCGTAGGACAGCCACTCCTGGAACAAAGTGGAGAAGGAATTCTTATAGATGACCGTCCTGGTCTTGTGGTCCGCCACGGTAATCTGACCATTGCCCCTCACAGGTACTTCGCTCAGACGCTGACGTTTACCATACCATTTAGGCATAGTGTTCAGCTTGTCGAGATAGATGCGCTGTTCGTTTGAGTCACCCGCAAACACATAGTCGATACGGAGGGTCTGATCGGTAAAATACTTGTTGAAATCCTGGGCCTTCAGGGGCGACGTCATCACCAGCAAGAAGCACAATATCAGTCTATTCATTGGAATCATACAGTAAAATAAGTATTTAGGACACAAAAGTACGAATATTCCTTCTATGACACCTTAAATTAGTCTGCTAATTTAAGGTATTAAACAAAAAGAGGAACAGCGAGGAAGGAATTTGTTGGTCAAATGGGGATTTCCGCCATCCCCTGACATGCCCATCCGACATCAGAACCCTAAAAAAAATGTAACCAACTAGCTGGATACACTTCGTTTGGGAAAGGCGGAATCCTGCATTATATTTGCCGACGTTATAACCCCCAAAAAACAAAGCGAACTATGGACATCAACAATCGCAGTATGACAGAAGACAGATAATGACACCTGTTTTCGAACTTTCCCTATGCGTGCGCGCGGGAAAGTCTCCTTAACGCTTATTGAGTCCGTCCGCTTGATATATATAACTCTTGAAAAACATCTGACGCATCTGTCACCTGACGCACTTTA
>CAVINS010000049.1:0-27949 GCA_963643925.1 Bacteroidaceae bacterium | reverse complement strand
GCAGCTATCTGTATCAATAACTGCCAATCAAGTGAGTAACTTGCTGTTGTTTTGTGGGGATATAAGTCGGGGACGAGTCTAGTCGAAGTTGACCATCGACATCACCTTGTCGGCAGCGCCGGCATTGCCGTTCACATAGCGGCCTGCCTTACGACCGGTTTCCAGACGGAAGTCGGTGTCGGTCATGAACTTGTCCATAAGGGCGTTGAAGTCGTCCGTACCTTGTATCTCGAACGAGCCCTGGAGTTGCAGGAGTTGTTGCGCCTCCTGAAAGCGTTTGTTGTTGGGGCCAAACATCACGGGGATGCCGAACACAGCGGCCTCCAACACATTGTGGATGCCCACGCCAAAGCCGCCGCCCACGTAGGCAATCTCGCCATAGCGATAGATGGACGACAAGAGTCCGAAGCAGTCTATAATCAGACAGTCGGCCTGCTTTACGTTCTCCTCCGTGGCTTGTGTATAGCGCACGTACGGACGCTTCAGCCGACCGATGATCTCGGTCAGGTGGTTCTCCCCTATCACGTGCGGTGCGATGATCAGTTTCAGTTCGGGGTGGCGGTTGAAGTAATCGATGAAAATCTCCTCGTCGGGTGGCCACGAACTGCCTGCCACAAACACCAGATGATCTTGTTTGAAGGCTTCTACCAAGGGGAGTTGTTTGGCCTGTTGCATGATCTCCACCACTCGGTCGAAGCGGGTATCACCCACCACGGTGACGTTGTGGATGTTTAGCGTGGCAAGCAGCTGTCTGGAGACCTCGTTCTGCACGAACAAGTGTGTGAAGCGGGTCAACACTTTGTAGTAGCGTCCGCCATACCAACGGAAGAAGACCTGCTCCTTGCGGAAGATGGAGGAGACACTGTAGACGGGTATGTGCCGGTGCTGCAGGGCCTTCAGATAGTTCTGCCAGAACTCGTACTTGATGAAGAATGCCATGCAGGGATGGGCCAACTTCATGAAGCGGTGTACGTTGGTGGGCGTGTCGAAAGGCAAGTAACAGATGACGTCCGCCCCTTGGTAGTTCTTGCGTACCTCGTAGCCCGAGGGGGAGAAGAAGGTCAGCAGTATCTTGTACTGGGGATATTGTCGGCGGATGCGCTCTATCAACGGGCGGCCCTGTTCGAACTCGCCCAGCGAGGCGGCATGGAACCATATATACTTTTCGTCATCCTTTATCTGCTGGCGAAGGATGTGAAACACTTGCGCATGGCCCTTCACCATCAGCCTCACCTTCTTGTCGAAGAGCGAGACGATCTTCACAGCCAACAGATATGCGTAAATGACGAAACTATACATGCGCGCCGGTTATTGTTTTACGAAAACGGGGTTACAGTCGTTAGCCACAGCCTTGCGGAGGCGGGCCACCGTCTCTTCCTTACCGAGGAACGCTGAGATGTCGAACATGTGGGGACCGATGCCGTCGCCCACCAGAGCCAGGCGGAAGGCGTTCATCACGTTACCGGTGTGGAAGCCTTTGTCCTCTATCCACTTCATCACCACGGCCTCCTGGTGTTCCAGCGAGAAGTCGTCGAGCGACTCCAGCAGGTCGGCCAGTTCAGTCATCACCTCTTTCGAGTCCTCTTTCCAACGTTTCTTGCGGGTCTTCTCCTCGTAAGCCTCGGGGGCGAAGAAGAAGAACTTGCAGAGGTCCCAAAGTTCCTTCACGAAGTTGACACGGCTCTTCATCAGGCCCACGACGACGGATACGCGGTCGAGGGGTTCGTCGATGCCATGTTCCTTCAGGATGGGCATGAAGAGTTCGGCCACCTTGCGGTCGTCCATCTTCAAGATATATTCGTGGTTGAACCAAATGCCTTTCACGTAGTCGAACTTGGCTCCGGCCTTGCTGCAGTGGCTCAGGTCAAAGAGCTGCACCATCTCGTCGAGCGACATGATCTCTTGGTCGTTGCCGGGATTCCACCCGAGCAGGGCCAGGAAGTTGAGCACAGCCTCGGGCATGTAGCCAGCCTCGCGGTAACCTGAAGAGACCTCGCCGCTCTTGGGGTCGTGCCATTCCAGGGGGAACACAGGGAAGCCGAGCTTGTCGCCGTCGCGCTTGCTGAGTTTGCCGTTGCCTACAGGCTTCAGCAGCAAGGGCAGGTGGGCGAACTGCGGCATGGTGTCCTCCCAACCGAAGGCGCGGTAGAGCAGCACGTGGAGCGGGGCGGACGAGAGCCACTCCTCACCACGGATGACGTGGGAGATTTCCATCAAGTGGTCGTCCACGATGTTGGCCAAGTGGTAGGTAGGCAGTCCGTCGGCCGACTTGTAGAGCACCTTATCGTCGAGGATGGACGAGTTGATGACCACCTCGCCACGAATGAGGTCGTGCACGTGGATGTCCTCTTTGGGCTCTATCTTGAAGCGTACCACATACTGGTTGCCCTCTGCTATCAGGCGTTCCACCTCCTCCCGGGGAAGGGTGAGAGAGTTGCGCATGCCCACACGGGTGGATGCGTCGTACTGGAAGTTGGCTATCTCGTTGCGCTTGGCCTCCAGTTCCTCGGGGGTATCGAAGGCGATGTATGCCTTGCCGGCATCCAACAGCACCTTCACATATTTCTTATAGATGTCGCGACGCTCCGACTGACGGTAGGGGCCGTAGTTGCCTCCGAAGCTGACACCTTCGTCGAACTTGATGCCCAACCATTTGAAGGACTCGAGGATGTACTCCTCAGCTCCGGGCACAAAGCGGTTGGAGTCGGTGTCCTCGATACGGAACACCAGGTCGCCGCCGTGCTGACGGGCAAACAAATAGTTGTACAAGGCTGTGCGGACACCACCGATATGCAATGCTCCAGTAGGGCTTGGAGCGAAGCGAACTCTAACTCTTCTTTCTGACATGATTGCTTAAGCATGAAATTTCGGCTGCAAAAATAAGACATTTTTCCCGAACATATCGTATTTCTTTCTATATTCGCACAAAATATGCTGCCCTACCGGGTGGCGACATCAACTAAATGTCCGATGAAAAGTTCTAAAATATCCTTTACCAAGGCAGGTCTCAACAAATGGATCACCTTTGCGGCAGCCCTCATTCTCGTCGTTATGTTCATGCCTAGCGACAAAGGGTTCAGCTATCAGTTCGAAGTGGGTAAGCCCTGGCGCTACGGCCAGTTGATGGCCACGTTCGACTTCCCCATCTACAAGAGCGACGAGGTTGTCAAGCGCATACAGGACAGCATCCGCACCAACTCGCAGCCCTACTACCAGCGCAACACACAGGCTGAGGAGCAGGCCCTGAACAACCTGAAGAAAGATTTCACCATAGGGAAACACCTCATCAGCGTGGACTATCTGCAACACATCGAGCGCACGCTGAGGGAGATTTTCGAGCAGGGCATCGTCTCAAGCGCCGACAAAGACCAGATGTTGCAGGCGAAGATATCGAGCCTCATCATCGTGAGGGACAATGTGGGCATCACCCGCAGCATCCACGACGTGTACACCGAGAAGGAGGCTTACGAGTATTTGCTCAGCGCCGACACCTCGCACTTCCAGAAGGACATCTTGCAACGGGTGAACCTCAACGGCTACCTGGTGACCAACCTGACGCTGGACAAGGAGAAGACCGAGGCGGCCATCGAGGAGAGTCTCGACAACATCCCCTGGGCGGAAGGCATGGTGGTGAACGGACAGAAGATTATAGACCGTGGCGAGGTGGTGACGGAGCAAACGTACCAGATATTGTCGTCCCTGAAAAAGGAGTCGCAAAACCGCGACGCCACCAGTCAGCAGCACGACCTGAGCATCATCGCCGGAAAGGTGCTGTTCGTGAGCATTCTGTTGCTCAGCTTCATATTCTACCTCACGCTGTTCCGCAAGGACTATTTCCAGCGAAAGCGGAGTATCTCGCTCATCACCTCCCTGGTGATAGCCTTCCCCATCGCCTCCTCGCTGATGGTGACGCACAACATCCTGAGTGTCTACCTCCTGCCGTTTGCCATGATACCGATTATCGTGCGCATCTTCATGGATTCGCGCACGGCGTTCATAGCACTGGTGGTAGCGGTGTTGCTGAGCTCCATCGTACTGAGGTCGCCCTACGAGTTCGTGCTGTTGCAGCTGGTGGCCGGACTGGTCTCCATCTACAGTCTGCGCGAGCTGTCGGAGCGGTCGCAGCTGTTCCGCACGGCCTTGCTCATCTGCCTCAGCTACTGTCTGCTCTACTTCTCCTACGAGCTGATTCACGAGAGCACCCTCAAGCAACTCAACTTCCCGATGTACCTCAACTTCGTCATCAACGGCATCCTGTTGCTGTTCGCCTACCCGCTGCTGTTCGTGCTCGAGAAGACGTTCGGATTCACCAGCAACGTGACGTTGGTGGAGCTGTCGAACATCAACAACCCGTTGCTGCGTGAGCTGTCGGAAACCGCACCGGGTACCTTCCAGCACTCTATGCAGGTGGCCAATCTGGCCGCCGCGGTAGCCAACCGCATCGGGGCGAAAAGTCAGCTGGTGCGTACCGGAGCACTCTATCACGACATAGGCAAGTTGGACAATCCCGTCTTCTTCACCGAGAACCAGTCGGGCGTCAATCCGCATAAGGAGCTGAGCTACGAACAGAGCGCACAGATAGTCATCGGGCACGTGACGAACGGCTTGAAGTTGGCCGAGAAGTATAACCTGCCGAAGGTCATCAAGGAATTCATCCTCACCCACCACGGGTGCGGGAAGACGAAGTACTTCTACATTTCTTACATAAATGAGCATCCGGGTGAACCGGTGGACGAATCGAAGTTCACCTATACGGGACCGAACCCACAGACCAAGGAGCAAGCCATCCTGATGATGGCGGATGCCGTGGAGGCGGCCTCGCGCAGTCTGTCGCAGTATACCGAAGAGACCATTGGCGACCTGGTGGAGAAGATTGTCGACTCACAGATGAGCGACGGGTTCTTCAAGGAGTGCCCCATCACCTTCCGCGACATCGCCCTGGCGAAGGGAGTATTCAAGGAGAAGCTGAAAATCATGTACCACACCCGCATCAGTTACCCCGAACTGAACAAATAACCGCCGATGAGCATGTACGCAGATGTCATTGTACCCTTGCCGATAGCCAACACCTACACCTACTCCCTGCCCACAGCGATGGAGAGCCAGGTGATGGTAGGCAGCCGCGTGGTCGTACCCTTCGGTCGCAAGAAGTTCTACACCGCCATCATCGTACGACTGCACGGCACACCGCCCGAGGAGTACGAGACCAAGGACGTGGTGGAGGTGCTCGACTTCCACCCGGTCATCCTGCCCAACCAATATAAGTTCTGGGAGTGGATAGCCTCGTACTACCTGTGCACGATGGGCGATGTCTACAAGGCCGCCTTGCCGGCAGGCATGAAGCTAGAGAGCGAAACCATCGTGGAGCTGAACACAGAGTACGAAGCCTCCGAGCCGCTGCCGGAGAAGGAGCAACTGGTGCTCGACCTGCTCGCCAAGGACAAGGAGCAGAGCATCACCGTGTTGGAGAAAGACAGTGGACTGAAGAACATCCTCACCGTCATCAAGTCGCTCATCGACAAGGAAGCCATCTACGTGAAGGAAGAGCTGAAGCGCACCTACAAACCCCGCACCGAGGCGTGTGTGCGCATCGTGCCCGACCAGCCTACCGAGGAGCGGCTACACGAGCTGTTCAACGAGCTAGGCCGTGCGCCTAAGCAACTGACTCTGCTCATGCGCTACATCGAGCTCTCCGGACTGATGCGCCAAGGTAGGCGGCACGAAGTGACGAAGAAGGAGCTGCTTACCAAGGCCAACGTCTCCGATGCCGTGCTGAAAGGTCTGGTGGAGAAAGGGGTGTTCGAGGTCTACTATCGGGAGATGGGTCGACTGCAGACCGGGCCTAGCCAGGTGAACGACCTACATCCGCTCAGCGAGGCACAACAACAGGCCATGCAGCAGATTCTGCAGGTGTTTCAGGAGAAAAATGTATGCCTGCTCCACGGGGTGACCTCCAGCGGCAAGACCGAAGTATACATCCACCTGATGCAAGAGGCGCTGAAGGCCGGCAAGCAGGTACTCTACCTGCTACCGGAGATTGCCCTCACCACCCAGATTACCAACCGGCTGAAGGCAATCTTCGGCAGCCATCTGGGGGTGTATCACTCCAAGTTCCCCGATGCGGAGCGGGTGGAGATATGGCAGAAGCAGCTGAGCGACCAGTCCTACGGCATCGTGCTGGGGGTGCGCTCGTCGGTGTTCCTGCCCTTCAAGAACTTGGGGCTAGTCATCGTGGACGAGGAGCACGAGAACTCCTACAAGCAGCAAGACCCCGCCCCACGCTACCATGCGCGCAACGCAGCCATCGTGCTGGCATCCATCTACGGTGCCAAGACGTTGCTCGGCACAGCCACACCCAGCATGGAGACGTACTACAACGCACAGCACGGCAAGTTCGGTCTGGTGGAGCTGACGGAGCGCTACCAGGACATCAAGCTGCCGCAGATAGAGGTGGTGGACATAGCCGACCTGAGGAAACGGAAGCTGATGAAGAGTCCCTTCTCGCCCCTGTTGATAGAGGAGATGAAGAAGGCGCTGGAGCAAAAAGAGCAGGTGATATTGTTCCAGAACCGGCGCGGGTTCGCGCAGATGATAGAGTGCAACGTGTGCGGATGGGTGCCCCGCTGCCGCAACTGCGACGTGAGCCTCACCTATCACAAGGGCATCAACCAGCTGACCTGCCACTACTGCGGCACGGTGTATGCCGTGCCCCGCTCCTGCCCCGCCTGCGGCAACATCGAGTTGAACAAGATAGGCGTAGGCACCGAGCGCATCGAAGACGACATCAAGGAGATATTCCCCGAGGCACGCGTGGCCCGCATGGACCTGGACACCACCCGCTCGCGCAGTTCATACGAGCGCATCATCAACGACTTCCAGGAGGGTAAGACGGACATTCTCATCGGCACCCAGATGGTGAGCAAGGGGTTGGACTTCGACCACGTGAGCGTAGTGGGCATCCTCAATGCGGACACACTGTTGTCGTTCCCCGACTTCCGGGCCTACGAACATGCCTTTCAGCTGATGGCACAGGTAGCGGGACGCGCCGGGCGTAAGAACCGGCAGGGCAAGGTCATCCTGCAGACCAAGAAGGCCGACCTGCCCGTCATACAACAGGTGGTGACCAACGACTTCCTGCAACTCTACAACGACACGCTGGTGGAGCGGAAGCTGACAAACTTCCCGCCCTACACGCGCCTCATCTACATCTTTGTGAAGCACAAGAAAGAGGAGACTGCCGACGCGGCCGCACGTGAGATGATGTTGCGCTTGACCCGAGTACTGGGGACCGGCCGTGTGAAGGGTCCTGCCAAGCCACCGGTAGCGCGCATCCAGCTATTCTACATCCGTCAGATTATGATAAAGACCGAGCTGGACATCTCCTTCAGCAAGCTGCGGGAGTTCCTGCTCAGCACGCGACAGTCCATCCTGGAGAACGAGCGTTTCCGTTCGCTCATTGTCTACTACGACGTAGACCCGCAATAAAGCAGTGATCGTATTCGGGAGAAGGAGGTACCTCAGGGCCGGGCGGCACCATGAGACGTATGGGCATAAAAAAAGGGTCAACGCCTTGACCCAACCTTTGTTAACCTTAAATCTAATATACTATGAAAAACACATTGCAAAGGTAGGGCTAATTCCCCTATCTGCAAGAAATCCTCTCAAAAACCTCCCTTATTTAATGTTTTTCTTGATTTATATCAAGAACACAACACTTCTTAGGACGCAGTTAACATACAGAAACAATAAAGAGGTGCACCCCTCCAACGGGACACACCTCCTATACCTATTATATATATTAGAATATATAAGCTACGGCTACCTGCCAAGTGTTGGTCTTGAAGCTCATGTTCTCAATATGATTACCGAGGCTTTCACCCGTGTCGCCTAATGCGATGTTGTAGGTGATACCTGCCTGCAGGTGGTTGAGCAACTTCACGCCGGCACCGATGTTGGCACTCAAGGTAGAGCTCTTCAGTTTCATATCGAGTTCTGTGATGCTCTTGTCACCGATATTCCATGAGAACTGGGGTCCGGCAGCGATATAGATGCCGGCTGTGCTACCCAATCCGAATGTATACTTCAAGTTGATAGGGATATCGATTGTGTTCAACTTCGCGGTTGCGTCATCGGTCTTCACAGCTCCCTTGTGTGAGTAGAGCAGCGAGCCATCTACGCCCAAGCCTATCAAAGGAATGGTAAACTCAGCCATCGGTCCAATGAAATAACCTGTGGAGTTCTTTACGTCCGAAACGTCACCCGTAGCTTTCGACAAGTTCAAACCGGCTTTCACACCCCAAGAGATTTGGGCTTGCGCAGGTACTGCCACCAATGCGGCAACAGCTACCAACAATACTGTCATGATCTTTTTCATCGTTTCACTTTCTTTATAAGTTTAATGATGCAAATGTATACTATAATTCTTATAACACCATAGAAATGGGAAGGAAAGTTTTCTTCACAAGTGGACATAGCCCTGGCCGCAAGCTACATATGGATGGTCATATAGGTGCTCGAGCCTCGAGTCTTCTCCCCCTGGTTCAGGTCAAATCGGCTGTCGGACGAGCCCTTGCCAGTGGAGTTGAACTTATAGCTGAAGTTGACCGTCCAGTAGCGACCGAAGACGGGGCGCCACGAGGATAGCACATAGTCCATTGCCACACTATTGGTGAAGGACATGCTCTTGTTGAGCAAGTCGTAGCCGGCAAGGCTGATGCTGGCACGGTTCTTCAGAAAGCGATAGCCCACTATAGCATTGAGGTTCACCTCGCGGTTGCCTGTCAACCCGTCGCTGAACGGATGTACCACATCGTAGCCGAAACGAGCATTGAGGAAGAGTCGTTTGGTGAGGTTGTTCTCCGAGCCCACTATCAATTGTTGGCTGAAATAGTTGCGGTCGCTGCCGATGGTGCTCTTGGCATAGGACAGAGAGGTGTACGACACCAGGTCTAACCGATATCTGCGCGAGAAGTTGGAGCGGAGGTTCAGCGAGAGCGCCACCTTTTGGTTATAGTTGTGAGTCTTCTCCTCCTGAACGAAGGAGACCGAGCGGTCGAAGTTGTAGTATACGAATGTCGAGAGGTTCGACTTGATGCAGTCCAGCGCCCGCTGATAGCCCACATTGGCGGAGGCGGACATGTCGCCATTGAAGTTCTCGTAGGTGGTGTAAGTGGCGCCGTTGGTCAACTGGTATCCGCCCACATTGGCCAGCAGCGTGCCCTGGCCGTAATAGTGCGTGCGCGATGCGATGTTGTTATGGTTCAGCGTCAGCGATGTGCCATACGAGAGCGTGGAAGCGTCAGCAAATGTCAGGTTGCCGTAAATCTGGAAATCGTGTGCGCGCGAAGGCTTCAGCTTAGAGTTACCGCTGCTGACGAACAGGAGGTTGGTATCGTTGATCTGCTCGGACAGCTGTTCCATGGAGGGCAACTGCGTGCGGCTATGGTAACTAAAGGAGATTCCGGGCGAGAATCGTCCATAGTGAATGGTGAGACTGGGGTCGAAGAAGAGGAAGTGATAGCTGTTGTCGCTCTGCCGGTAGAGCACACGGTCCTCGGCCCGCGTCGCATATTGGCAATTCACCCCGGCAGAGAAGTTCAGACGGCCAAGGGAGAGATAGTAGTCCGCATCCATCGATAGGGTATGATAGTTGCGTGTATAGTTTTGGCTCGATACCGAATCGAGACGCATCATCGTCCCGTCCGCCTCCATCCTCAGTTCTTTCTTGCGCTCGTCAATCCGTCGGTAACTGAAGTTCACATTGATGTTATGGGCAATCTTATCCTCCAGTTGGGGTTCCTCGTCATCCGCCGGGGCCTTCTTCCGATTCCTCGGCTGGAGGAAGTTGACGGACATATTGAGTCCCACTGCGAAGTTGCGCTGATAGCCTCCCAGGTCGGTCTGATACACGCGGTTAGATGCTGTGGACAAGACCGAGTCGAGCCGCAGGCCATCGCCATCGTTCTCACTCAGCTGGAAATTTGCATTCGCATTCAGGCGCATGGATTTGTATTGGAACAGCTCGCGGGCTAGACCAGCCGACCAGCTATAGGATTTACGGTTGCTCTGCTGGGCGGTGGATGTATAATCCTCCAGTCCGTCCGTCAGAGTGCGCGCATTGTTCAGCGAGTAGTCGTCGGAGTTGTTGAAGCTGAGGTCCGTGGACGCACGAAAGGAGTGGTGCATATAGTCGTCGTAAGAAGCCTTGAAGACGTGTGAGTGGTTACGCGAGACGTTGTAGGAGGAGTCGTTGTAGAGGCGTTCGGCATAGCTCTCGTTGGGTTCATACCGGCGGGCAGTGTAGTTCCAGTCGCAGTTTCGCGTATCGTCATACGAGTAGCTGAGAGCATATTGCGGGCCCACTTCCACGTCGCCCAAGTGACGTTCCATCCCCACGCCGGCGTAGACATCTCGCGAGTCGGGATTAGTAGAGCGCCCCACATTCAGTATGTCGCTTATCATGTTCGACTCGCGGTTGATGTTGTTCACGAAGGCATTGCCGTTGAGCAGCATGGCTTCGGAGAAGAGGTTGGCCGTCACTCCCACGGCATAGCGGTCGTGACTGTCCTCTATGTTTTTGCCATAGCTGGCCAGTGCATGGCCCACCACGGCCTTGGTGAGTTTGCTTTTCGTCTCGATGTCGAACACGCGCTCTTTCTCGGCCGCATAGTTGCCGTCCAGCCGGTTCTTTGCCGACACCTGGTCGTAGCTTTTGATGGATATCACATCATCGGCGGAGAGGTTCTCCAAGGCATTGTTCACATTGTTGCCGAATATCAGTTTGCCGTCCACATAGGTACGCGACAGCGACTTGCCAAACACCTTGATGTCGCCGCCCTCGCCTATCTGCACACCCGGCAGTTGCTCCACTATCTTCATCACCTCATCGTCCATCAGTGTTTTGAACGCCGCGGCATGGAACACGACGGTGTCGCCATGCATGGTGAAGGGCGGCACTTTGCCTTTCACCACCAGATCGTTCAGTTCCACAGTCTTGGGCTTCATCTTGTAGAAGCCGCTCGCAAAATTACTCTGCAGGTTCACCTCCTCGCTCAGTGTCTCGTAGGCCACGTGCGACAGACTGACGTTGCCTTTCCCCAAGGGCACCCGTTTGAAGTAGAACTGTCCGTTGATGTTGGTGATGGCGCGCAGCGTGTCGCCAGGCATGATAAGTTCCACCACCACGGCTGGCACTCCTTCGTACCGATTGGCCTCTTCAGCCTCTTCCACCACAATACCAGAGAAAGACGTGGTCTTCACCTTCTTTTTCTGTTGGGCTCCGCAAGGTTGCCCGATGACACACAGGAGAGTTATGAAGAGCAATGGATATCGTATCATTCGTCGATGTGATTTTGTGAATACCTGTACAATTTATATTTAATGCGCTGCAAAGGTAATGGATTTTGTTGTACCTTCGCAGAGTATTTGTATAGAGTGCCAAATAAGAAAGAGAGGAATAATGGAGGAACATGAATTACTGGTTAGGCTGAGCGAGGGAGACAGTTGGGCATTTGCCTGTATCTTCCAGCGCTACTACAAGGACCTCGTACTATTTGCCGGAACTTATCTAAGGGACAAGGCGACGTGCGAGGACATCGTGCAGGACGTGTTCACCAAACTCTATAATGGTCGCGCAGTAGCAGAGAAGATACAGTCATTGCGCTCATTCCTGCTACGCTCTGTACAAAATGCCTGTCTGAACGAGATACGCCGAGACGAAACACACCGTCGATACGTTGAGTTGAACGCATTGAAGGGAGAAGCCAGTCTCAAGGAAACCGAGGATTACCTACTGTACTCTGAGTTAAGTGCACGTCTGCAAGAGGCATTTACACACCTCTCTCCCGTACAACGTCAATGCTTCGAGATGAACCGCATGCGAGGAATGAAACAAGCGGATGTAGCCAAGGTGTTAGATATCCCCCTACGAACAGTTGAGGCACGGATTGCCGAAGCGCTGAAGATTCTCAAGTTCCAATTGAAAGACTATTTTGCCGTAGTACTATTCTTCTTTACCATCAAATAGTAGACTAGACTACGAGAGACTCAACATACTATAATATATAATAGGTAAGCCACATTCTATCTAACTACCCGGAGGCCTTCGTCCAAAGGTATGTTTCGCATTGCGCATCATTTTTCTACATTTTCCTTGCGGTTATTCTTTTGCGGTGTGTCTTTTAATAAAAGGCAAACTTATGAACAAGGATATTGACCAGCTCATCTTTCGTTATTTGTCAGAGGAATCATCTTCTGACGAAGCACAACAATTGGACGCTTGGCTAAGCGAAGACGCAGAACATATTCGCTACTTCTACCGCATCAAGAACCTCTACGATGCCGCTCATCCAGCGTTCGGTCCAAATGACATCGACGGACAAAAAGCCTTCAAGGCAACCTTGCAACGCATCAATGGGAAGAAGTCCACCTCCCGTTGGTGGTATGTTGCAGCAGCCGTTGCTGCCATAGTGGTGGCAATGACCAGCGTGTTGTTCTTCACGCAGACCGAGCAGACAACCATACCCATGATTTCTGCCAATCCTGCTCCATTCCAACAAATAGGCTCGGCCACATTGGTCTTGCCCTCTGGCGAAGAGATTGCGTTGGGCGAATCGGACTCCTTGGACATTACGGAAGACAACAGTACCGTGGCAAAGGTACAGGATTGCGCCATTACCTATACCGGACAAGAGACCAATTCACAAACCGAGGCGTACCATACCCTGCGCATCCCGCGCGGTGGCGAATTCACGCTGACACTGAGCGATGGTACAAAAGTCTGGCTCAATGCAGAGACAGAGGTACGCTATCCGGCCCACTTTACCGGTACGGAACGCAAGATCTATATCAATGGTGAAGCCTATCTGCAAGTCACTCATAATGAGCAGAAGACTTTTAAGGTGGTAATGCCCGAGAGTGAGATCACCGTACTGGGAACTACGTTCAATGTAAACACTTACCCTGAGCAACGTGAAGAACAGGTTACCTTGGTCGAAGGCAAAGTACGTGTCTGCGCAGAGGAGGGAGGACAATGTCTGGTGCTGAATCCAGGCGAACAGGCATCGGTGAACAAAGCAAGCGGTGCCTTGCGTAAACGAGTCGTCGACCCGGACATCTACTGTGCTTGGCACAGAGGCGTATTGGCATTCGAGAACAGTTCATTAGAAAATATCCTTACTACATTATCGCGCGTGTATGACATACAAATCCGTTGGAGGGAGGAGTCGCTGAAACGGCTGTCCTTCTCGGGAGAGATTCAGAAGTATGAGCACACAGACAAGTTTCTGCGGATGATCAGCCTCACCAACGACGTGCGATTCGAGATAAACGGAAAAGAGATTATAGTCATGAGACCTTAACGAAAGGGACGGTTGGTGATGGCGCACCGTCCGTCCCACAGTTAAATACCAAAATCAATCCAGTATTAATATCAAACGCAAAAGTATGAAAAAAGAGAAAGAGTTATTCCCTCCATTAACCGAAAGATTGTTAATGAGGCGAGTATGCGTCTTCGCATGTTTTCTTTGCATGATGGTCCTACAGACAATGGGACAAAATGCGAAGAGAGTCACGCTACATCTGAAGAACTCCACAATGACGGAGTTCGTAAAGCAAGTGAAGCAGCAAACGGGTTACACGTTCTTCTACAACACAGACGTTCCAGCTATTGTGGAGCCCATCAATGTGAACAAGAAGGATGCTCCCGTAGAAGAGGTGTTGCGTGAAGTGTTGTCGCCGAAGGGTTACACCTTCACCGTCGAAGACCGCACGATTATTATCAAGAAGGCTACATCCGCTCCAGTACAAAAGACCGAGGTGGCAGGTACGGTGGTCGATGAGAGAGGTCAGGCCCTACCAGGTGTCAACGTCGTGGTGAAGGGTACGGATACGGGAACAACCACCGACATGCATGGTAACTTCACGTTGGCCATAGCAAAGCCAAATCCTACATTGGTGTTCACCTTCGTGGGAATGGAGTCCCTAGAGATTAAGCACAAGGGACAACGAGAGCTGAAGGTGAGAATGAAAGAGGCACAAGCCGAGATTGAGGAAGTGGTCGTAACCGGTATGTTCACCCGTAAGGCAAACAGCTACACGGGAGCCATCTCCTCCGTCAAAGGGGAGGATTTAAAGGCTGTAGGCAACGGAAATATCCTACAAAGTCTGAAGAACATCGACCCGTCCTTCTTTATGGTAGAGGATTTGTCTGCCGGTTCGGACCCCAACGCATTACCGACTTTTCAGATGCGTGGACAGACCGGATTCTCAGAGGTAGTAAGTGAATACCAAGAGAATCCCAACCAGCCCCTCTTCATTTTGAATGGATTTGAGACCACAATGACAAAGATTCTCGATTTGGACATGAACTTGGTAGAGAGTGTCACACTGTTGAAAGATGCAACAGCGAAAGCCATCTATGGTTCCAAGGCCGCCAATGGTGTTGTGGTAGTGGAGACAAAGCGTCCAGGGAAAGGGAGAATGAAGATTTCCTACACAGGAAGTTTGGACATCGAAGTACCCGACTTGACGAGCTACGACCTTTGCAATGCCGAGGAGAAACTGCAAGCTGAGCGTAATGCCGGATTTTATTCCAGTGAATCGGTAAAAGCCCAATTGGAAAATGACCAACGATATAGCAATATGCTAAGAGACGTACTCGGAGGAATCGACACATATTGGCTAGAAAAGCCCCTGAGGACGGGCATAGGTCAGAAACACTCCCTCTACCTTGAGGGCGGAGACGACTACATGTTGTATGGCGTTAACATCGGCTACAACGATGTTGCCGGAGTAATGAAAGAATCGAACAGAAAAACGCTGAACGGAGGCATTACACTTTCCTATCGCTACAAGAAACTTTCTTTCCGCAATCAACTGACTATCGATAACAACAATTCGAGCAACTCCCCTTATGGAGACTTCAGTGAGTACGCAAAGATGAACCCCTATAACCGGATCTATGATGACAACGGAAAGATGAAAAGCTTTTGGACCAATAATATCACAGAGTTCAATTATCTGAAGAACGGGGAAATAAGCACCCGCTATGATGACAAGTACACGATGTTGACCGAGAATTTCTATGTCGAATACCAAGCGACAAGGGATTTACGGTTTACTGCTCGTTTTGGCCTTATTAAGAAAACCAGTGAGACAGACAATTACAAGCCTGCTGGCCATACGGATTTCCTCAATTATTCCGGTGACAAAGCTGCATTGAAAGGTTCTTACTATGTGAAAAACAGGAAAGACAACTCAATCAGTGCGGATTTTGGAGTGGCTTATTCATTCCAACTGAACAAGCACCTCTTCTTTCTGAACGGTCAATACAGCTTAAGTCAACAAGAATACGATTATTACTCATTAACAGGTGAAGGCTTCCCCAATGAAAACATGGACCACATCTCCATGGCTGTCCAATATCAAGGGACCAAACCAACGGGAGCAGAAGGAATCACACGCGACATGGGTCTTGTAGGTTCTCTCAACTACTCGTATAACGATTGTTACTTGATGGACATAAACTACAGATTGACTGGATCGTCTGACTTCGGAGCAGACAACAGATGGGGAAGTTTCTATTCATTTGGTATCGGATGGAATGTGCACCACGAAGCTTTTCTAAAAGACATCTCTTGGCTCACAAGACTGAAGTTGAGAGCTTCAACTGGTTACACCGGTTCACAGGGATTTAGCTCTTACGAGGCTATCCCTACATTGAACTACTATCAAACGGCATATCGCGGCCAATTGGGTTCTTACCTGATGGGGTTGGCAAACCCCGAGTTGGCATGGCAGAAGAAATATGACACCAATATTGGAGTAGACATTTCTCTTCTCGGAGGAAATCTCAATGGACGTTTCGATTATTACATTGCAACGACCAAAGGTACTATAACTTCCGTATCCACACCTCCCTCAACCGGTTTCTCCAGCTACACGGCAAACCTGGGTGAGGTTGAGAACAAAGGTTGGGAGGCCAGCTTGAACTGGCGTGTATGGAGAGAGGCTAAGAGCGCAAGCTACCTCTCACTCTACGCATCGGCAGCATCCAACAAGAATGTGTTGAAGAAGATTTCAAACTCCTTGAAGTCTATGAACGACAAGTCTGACGAGCAATATGACTCGGACAAGACAATTACCGCCATCCCAGTCCGTTACGAGGAGGGCAGTTCCATGACAGCCATTTGGGTTGTTAAATCACTCGGCATCGATCCCGAAACCGGAAAGGAGGTCTTTGTGAAAAAAGATGGTACACTGACTTACAATTGGAGCAGTAGCGACTATATCAATGGAGGAGACTCACGTCCGAAAGTATCCGGCAACTTTGGCATCAATGGCGAATATCATGGCATCGGACTCAATCTGGGCTTCACTTGGCGATTGGGAGGACAACTCTACAACCAAACACTGTTGAGCAAAGTAGAGAATGCCGACTTGCGGTATAACGTGGACCGAAGAGTTTTCACGGGACGTTGGAGTGAACCGGGGCAGATAGCCCGCTTCAAGAGTATTGCTGACGACTCTTACACACAACCAACCTCACGTTTCGTGGAGGACTACAACACACTGACATTCTCGTCATTGAGTCTTTCATACGATTTTCGTGAATGTAAATTCATGCGTAACAGTTTCCTGGAGCGTCTAAAAGCTACGTTCTACATGAATGACCTATTCACGTTGTCATCTGTGAAGACAGAAAGGGGTACATCCTATCCGTTCGCAAGGACGTTCTCATTTTCACTGCAGTTGAACTTTTAAATAGAAGCACGATGAAAAGAAGTATAATCAAATATATGGCCATGGGTATGTGTATGCTGACTATTCAAGCATGCAACGACTACTTTGACGTTAGGCCGAAATCACAAGTCTTAGCCGATTACATGTTCGATACCGAGCAAGGGTTTGAAGACCAGCTAATCGGGGTATACAAACAGCTGACTTCAACCTCGCTCTATGGTAAGGAGATGACATTCGGTTTTATGGAAGTTTTGTCTCAAAACTACGATTTGCCTTCAAGCAGCCCATACAATGAGGCCTCGAAGTATAACTACGAAAACACGTCCATCAAGTCAATAATTGACAATATCTGGTCTGGGATGTACACAGCCATATCCAACATCAATGTCATGTTGGAATACATAGACAAAGACATGTCTATATTTACCGAAAACAATCATGACACATATAAAGGTGAAGCTCTTGCATTACGCGCTTTCATGCATCTGGAAATTCTTAGGATGTTTGCACCTGCCTACTCTTCGGGGCCCAATGCACCGGCTATTCCTTACGTAACTTCCTATACGCCAAATGTTACTCCCCAATCTACTGTTGCAGAGGCTTTGGACTATGTCATAAAAGACTTGGAAGAGGCCGCATCGTTATTCCCTTCGGTTTCGGTAAATTACAATGGTTTTCGCATCAATTCCTATACCATCAGCACATTACTAGCACGCGCCTATTGGTGGAAGGGAGATGCAACGAACGCCTTGAAGTATGCACGCCTCATCATCAACGACCCATCCATCGAGAGTCAAAGATATTGGGTATATAGCAGTAGCCTGAACAATTCAGAGAGAGCTTACTGGGACCGTATGTTCTCCTCGGAATTGCTTTTTAGGCTTAACGTACCAGACTTGGACGATATCACCGACCCCTGTTTCAAGAGCAATGGGGACGGCACCAACAAGTTGTCGCCATCCAAAACGAAATGGGAGGATATCTTTGAATACGCTAAAGGTTATGGAACAGATTTCCGATACACCAAGCAGTGGGAATATGACGGGAACCAACCCTATTTCGCAAAATATTGGCAGTATGAAAACGGAATGTTCAACAACATGGTCCCAGTGGTCAGAAAGTCAGAAGCCTATTACATAGCTGCAGAAGCTTTGGCAAGCATGGGCTCCATACCACAAGCCGTAGCCTATCTCAACGAAGTCCGCTCACACCGCAACCTTAGCGAATTTCCATTGGAAGAAACGATCTCTGCGAACGAACTCCAAAACGAAATCTACAAGGAGTACCGTAAAGAGTTTATTGGTGAAGGACAATTGTTCTTCTACTATAAACGCATGAAGTACACAAATATCCCAGGGTCGTCAGTGTCGGCTTCTGATAAGGTATACGTGTTGCCTATGCCTGAAAACGAAATGGAATTTGGTGATAGAAAATAATTAAACAGACGAAACACATGAAAAAGAATATATTTCTACTCAGTTGCCTGCTCTTGTTATGGGTAGGCTGCTCAAACGAAGACTATGTGTGGGGAGACACAAGTTACGCACGCTTGGTCGGCCCATATATATGGACCTTGGGGACAGACTCCATGACCTATACATTTTCCACATCACACTCTGACGTAACCCAATTTACAGTAGATGCGGAGATTTATGTACAGGGGAAAGTGTCGGATGCACCCCGTAACATATGTCTGAAAGTTGACGAGTCGAAGACCTCGGCCAAGGCGGACAGCTATTCATTTCCTTCAAAGGTCACGTTGGAGAAGGGCGAACACAGTGTGGCTTGCCCCATCATCATCAACAGGACAACGGAAATTCAAAACAGCAGTTACCGATTGTGTATCGAGATTGAGACGACAGGCGACTTAAAACCCGGAGTGACCAAAGAATCGTCATTGACAATTGTGTGGAACGACATGATTACCAAACCCACGAATTGGGAAGACGACTTGGTTGAATTCTTCGGCACTTACAGTGAAGTAAAATATCGTTTTATCATCTCTACATTAGGAGTGTCACTTTTCCCTTACGGCGAAGGAGACTTTACATGGGGAAAAATGTGGAACTACCACTTGCAGATGATTGCTGCATTGGAAGAATACAACGGCAACGCAGCCAATCCTGACCGTCCAATGAAGGATGAAAACGGAGGAATTGTATCATTTTAACCAATACTGAACAGTTATGAAAAAATTGATTTATATTTTACTCGGATTATGTTTCCCGTTCTTACAAGGCTGTATGGATGACAAGGGTAACTACACGTACGACTTTGACAACGTGCCGACAATTGAACTTGATTCACTCATGTTGGCAGAGGCACAGCAAAGCATCTATTACATTCCCTGGAATGTAGGAGACAACATAAAGGTCCCATTGGAAATCAACTACCAATTCAAGGACCGTTTGCAGTACTTTTGGTTAGTAACAGATTATCCATACGAAGCGCAATCCGTAGGAAATGCAAAGGTGTATCCCCCTGCTGATACCATTTGCAGAACGCTTAGTCTGGACTATACCGTTAGTCTGGATGCAGGAAAGACCTATTCGTTGGATTTGGTAATTAAGGACTCAGTAACGAATTTGAGCAAGAGATATCAATTCCTCGGTTATTTCAAAGTGCCTGAAGCCGGCTATATAGGTGGTATATATTGTTTGCAGCAAAAAGACGGACGATTGGATATCGACATATTCGGCACGCCGGCATCACTAATCTTCAGCTATAACAGTTCCAACAACTTCCATGTAAATGACTACTGGAGTAAAGTGCATCCGGATCATCCTCTGAAAGGGAACACAGGCTCCATCTACAGCTCTGATACAGGAGAGTGGTTTTATGTATTCACCGAAGATGAGGGTATGCGATGCGACAAGGCCAACTTGGTGGTGATGGACACTTGGGAAAACATGTTCCACAACGCTCCTAAATATGCTCCAGAAGCATTCATCTGTCTCAACGGCTGTGACTTCTTGATCAACAATGGGAAATTGCATTGTCTGTACTTGAACAAAGGAGACCGTAAGTTCCAAACCTACGCAGGAGGCAGTTACGACCTTGCGCCATTCCTTGTTAGCAACACGGTTCCTTCTCGCCCCAAGACCGGAATCATTACTCCCTATCAGATTGTGTTTGACAAAGAGCAGAACGGATTTCGGCCTTTTTACAATCTATCTTCATCTTTAGACAGTTTCCTACCCTCCAAAGAGACTGCAGTGTTCGACGTGAACCACCTGGATGGAGAGGTGCTCTATGCCGGAACAGCAAACTCAAGTGAAACCATTGCCTTGATGAAACGTACAGACGGAAGTTATTGGTTGGACATCGCCTGTTTCTACAATGTGGTAGATGACGGGAATATGGCACGACGGTCAGTCTCTTTGGAAGGATGCCAGAAGATAGACCAAGCCACTTGCTATACAACGGGAACATATGGACCGGTTCTCTTTTATGGAGCGGGCAATACAATCTATTCTTTCAGTTACACTACGGGGCAAAAGGAAGCTTTGGAATTATGGACAGGCGATGCCGGTGATAACATCACCTGTATGACAATTATGCCGGCCGGAGGATTTCCGACAGGGGGATGTATCCTGTTTACTTCCGTATGGAACGAAGAGAAGAAAGAGGGGAAAGTGGTGGAAATCGAATTCGATACAACGACCGGACGAATCAACAACTTTTGGGGACCGATGTTCGGAGGCCAACCAACACCACAAGTCTATGAAGGCTTCGGTAAAATCGTTTCTATGACGATTCCATTAATAGTGTAAAGACATAGATAAACACACATTTATAAAATTCCAAAAAAGAAGACATGAAAAAATCAATCTCAAAAGGAATGTTATGCATGGCACTATCGGCCTTGACCATAGCCTGCAACGCACAAAAGACTTACCAAATAACCGGTAACACGCAAGGGTTCTCCGATGGGGCCACAGTCAGATTGACTTTAGCTGCCACCCATGAGGACAACCCACAAACATTAGCTGAAGGTGTCATCCAAAACAATACGTTCACGCTGACAGGGTCACTCGAGGAGCCTCGTTTATGCATGATCAGAATCGACGACAACAACAAATACGGTGTAAGGAATTTCATGATTAAGGATGGAAATATAACCTTAACCATTGTCCAAAGCAATTCCGAGCTCGGTGGTTATGTGTCGTTCAAAGAGTTCAATGTCGAAGGTTCAGACATTGACAAGGAGTATCGCAAAAGAGCCGGTTTCCGTGACACGCTGGACAGCATCTACAACGACTATAACAATCGTGGAAAAGAGATTTTGGATAAGGTTCATGCCGCCAAAAGATCCGGAAATGCGGAAGAGGTAAAAAGACTTCAGAGCACGGATGCCTACAAGGCATTCGAAAAGGATGATTTAGACTTCTTCAATCTTGTCGAGAAGACCATGTTCGATGAATTCAAGAAGAATGGTGAATCGTTTTGGGGCCCCCTCTTGATGTTATCCAACATCAACTATTTCACGCCGAACGACCCTAAGTTCACTTCCTTGTATGAAGGCTTCTCAGACGAAGCCAAGAATAGTTTTTATGGCAAAATCCTAAAGAAGCAGTTATATGTTGAAGGATTGACAGGCAAGGCCAACCCGGGATTCTCCTTGCCTGACCGGGACGACAAGGTGAAGTCCTTTACAGAGTTAAGTAAAGGTAAAAAACTGGTTCTCATTGACTTTTGGGCATCGTGGTGCAGTCCGTGCCGCAAATCCATTCCACAGTTGAAGGAAATCTACAAGGACCTTTCCGTCAAGGGACTGGAGATTATAAGCGTATCCATTGACAAGAAAAAAGCGGATTGGGTGAAAGCCCTCGATGCTGAGAAACTTCCATGGCCGTGTGTATTGGACACTCAGGACATCTTCGGAGAAAAATACAATGGACGTGCCGTTCCAACTTTCATTTTGGTCGACTCCACAGGCACTGTCATCAGCGACAACCTCATGATAGGTGACCTGCGCGCGATGATAGAATCCCATCTAACTAAATAACCACCTTTATAGGTAACGTGCAGAGCCTTTCCGACGTAGCTAGCAATAGCGAGTCCGGAAAGGCTCAGTTATTTCTCGGGGGACGAATAATGCGCCGGAGATTACGTGCTTATCATCTATACACCCCCATCGGCACTAATACAGACAACCAAACATCCACAATGGTATGCGATGGCCATTACCTACTTCAATGTCGTCAACCGCCAAATAGCTGTTTGGCAAGTCCGCTATCTGATTAAATGTCTTGCGGCATCCCCCTACCTCAAACAGATACTTATCATCTGCCAAGAAATCTCCCTGTTTGGGCAGAATCAGCGTGGCTACCGCACCCACTTGATTGGCAAAATAGGTTTCACGCATTGTCCCCTCCGAAACCTTCCCTGAAAGGGCATACATCAGGTTGGCATTATTCAGATATATCTTCTTGGGGCCTGTCAGATGTTTGTAGTCTTTCAGTTTGTCCGTCAGCAGATACAGAAGTCCGGCACGATCCAACAGATACAACATCTTCAAGGTCTGGTCGCGAGTGGTCTCCAACTGTGTGGATAGCTTATTGATGTTTGGCTCCAAGGGAACATTCTCCGCAATGACCATCAGCAGTTTCTTTATCTTCTGCGTGGTCAAGTAGGTAATGTCCTCTACAGCAGGAATGTCTCCATCTATGACAAGCCGGGCAACTTCCGCCACACGCATCAGATAATCGTCACCTGACTCCTTATAGTAGGGGTAGTATCCCTTCTGAAGATACTCTTCGAAGTGCCTCAAGACCTTTATCTTGGAGGTGACGTCGAGCGCATAACCGACATGCTTCGAGAGCAGGTCTTCCAGACTAAGGGGAGCAACCATCAGCAGCCCTTCATATTCGAGATACTCGCGAAACGACAGGCCGTTGAGTGTGTAGAGGGACTGCCGGCGGGACAGGTCGGCAACAGAGTTGTCGATAGCCAGCATAGCCGACCCCGTGTATACGATGTTCAGATCGGGATAACTGTCATAGAAGTGTTTGAGCAAAGCCGTCCAGTTCTTGTAGCGGTGCACCTCGTCAAAATAGACATGCGTCACGCCATGTGTATAGAGAAACTCTATCAAGTCCTCCAACTTATGAGTCTCGAACCAAAGGTTATCGAGCGAAACGTACAACACGCTGTCGACATTATCAAACGTCTCCTTGATGTGTTGCATGAGCATGGTCGTCTTGCCCACGCCACGTGCGCCCTTAATGCCCAACAGCCTTACGTTCCAATTGATCTGGCTATAAAGATACCGCTTAAATAGCAAGTCAGTAGCAGCCAGCTTTCGGTGAAAAGCGTTCAGCAATGGTTGAATATCCGTGTAGTCCATAATGGCTTCTATCTTATCTATTCCTGCGCAAAGATAGTAAAAACACTTTTCCAAAAGTGCTTTTTGATCTGAATAACACTTTTGGAAAAGTGTTTTCTCGTGAGACAAGCTAACTAATCACCATCTGATTGGATGATTATTTGACAATTCCAAGAAAATCATTACCCTTGCGTACAATGAGTGGTACACATTAAAAAAACAATAGTTATGGCTATCATACAGGTCACAGACTTGGTTCTCCCCCTGGAACTGGAACAAATAATCGAAGAAGGTCGTAGGGAATTTGAGGCTGTACAGGTGATAACCTGTACAACAAAAGAGGAGCTGAACGACCTTTTGAATTCGCTATAATGACAAGTAAAAAACGACTGCGTGCGACAATCAATGTACTCCATTGTTTGTCGCACGCAGCGTTTTAATGTTATTTGAATGACGTACTAATACTCGTCCTCATTGAAGAAGAAATCTTCCTTGCTCGGATAGTCAGGCCAGATATCCTCAATACTTTCATATATCTCGCCTTCGTCTTCCATCTCCTGCAGGTTCTCGATTACTTCAAGGGGAGAACCCGAGCGTATTGCATAGTCAATCAACTCATCCTTGGTAGCTGGCCAAGGAGCATCTTCCAGTTTCGATGCCAATTCCAAAGTCCAATACATAATCTTCTATCGTTTTTAAAATACCTCTTCTGAAATTTTGCGCAAAAGTAGAACAAAATCCGTCACTTACAACATTTTCGCCATATTATTTCATCATTTCCATCCAATATATTGATTTTTCTGGATAGAACAAACAGATAATCGGACAAACGGTTGACGTAGGACAACAGATTGGGGTCGGTCTCCGACTCGGCTGCGACGGCCAGTATGCGACGTTCAGCGCGACGGCAGACGGTGCGGCAGACATGGCACAGGGCAGCGCCACGTGAACCTCCGGGCAGCACGAACAGCTTCAACGGAGGCAGGTCGGCATCGATGCGGTCGATGGCACCCTCCAGCGCCTCCACCTCCTTCGGGTCTATCTGACTGCCCTCACGCAAGGCACGCTGGCTCTGGTCCGTAGCCAGATAGGCGCCTATGACGAAGAGATTGTTCTGCACCTGCGTCAGCAACTCCCGTTCAGCCTCATCGTTCACGTAGGTGATGAGCAGCCCTATCTGGGCGTTGAGCTCGTCCACCGTACCGTAGGCCTCCAGGCGCACGTGGAGTTTAGGCACACGCACACCGCCTACCAGACTGGTCATCCCGGCATCGCCGGTCTTGGTATAAATTCCACTCTTTTTCATCTTCATTTGCTGTTAGTTACACCTTATTATATTTTGAAATGCTGTTTGGGGCGCGAGAGGTCGAAGAAGACCACCCCCATGTCGTAAAGGTCGAGGGTCATCCCCACCCGCTCGTCGGCCACGATGGACTTCCACCACGCGAGCTTCTCCTTACTGTCGTGGATGCCTTCGACCACCACCAGCGAACGTGCGGAGAGGTGCGCCCAAGCCTCATCGAACACCTCCCTATAGGCATCGCTGTGGGCGATGTGGAGCAATCCTATCTCCGAAAAGCCTTGCAGCACCGTGCCCAGTTCGTCGGGCAACTTACGGCATTCGATGCCGCTGGGCTTCAGCCGTTCCGTCACATAGGTCAGCAACTCCCGGTCGAAGGTGACGCACCACGCCGACCGCTTGGCCGCAGCCATATACTGGATGCTCAGTCCCGAGCCGGTGCCCACCTCCACCACCACTTCGGGTTGGAAGCGGTTCACCAACTTGAACAGCCGCCGGTCCGACGGCTGAGGGTAGCACGGATGCCCGGGCTTGGCCCGGTCGAGCCACCTCCGTTCTTTGCCCAGGCGGTCGAAGTCGTAGTAGCGGGACGAGTCGTAGAGCACATCCATCACCAGGTCGAACACGAAAGGCGAATGGATGCCATAGCCATGGCGGTGTCGGAACCGGCAGCAAGCCGCCCAAAATCTTCTGATACAGTTCATTGTACGTACGTTTTGAGGCACAAAGATAAGAAACTATTTCTTCTCCACCCAAATCTTGTGGGTCCGATTGCCGGTGGAATCGATGTGCGATTCCGGGTCTTTCTCCATCTTCCTCAGGTCGAGCGACGCCTGGGTGCGACTCACCCCGTTCATCTCCACATACATCTTCAGCGTCATGAAGCCATGGGAGCTGATGTATTCTTGTACGTTTCTCTTTCGCTGCTCATAGGTGAAGGGGACCTTTTTCAGTTCTTTCACGCCTCCGGTTTCTCTTTCGAACTTGATGGAGCTACGCACTCCTTTCAGCAGTTCCTTATCCGGTCTGTAGAGAATGTCCTTCACCTTCACTTTTCTATAGTTCAGTCTCTCGTCCTCAGGGGTCATCTCGGTAGCCTTGTCGTCCGCAAACTCTAGCGACAGGGAGAAGACGCCCAGTCCGTCAATCTTCACCGCATGTCCGTTGCTCAGCTCTTCCGCCAACACTTTGGACACATCCGTCATCAAGGTGTCCCACGTGCTTTCAGGTATCGCCCGGTTGTATCTTTTCAGTTGATGAATAAACGACTTAAAGCTGACAGCCTTTTGACTTTTCAATTTTGGATAGACCCTGCGTTTGCCCTCTTCACGCATGTCGGGCATTTCCTTTAATTCATACTTTGCCATAATCTGTAATTATTAGTGTTTCGAACTATAAAGAAAAAATACACGAAGTATACTGAAATACCTCATGAACCCATTCGATATCTCTGTTCAAAGTCTTTGTACAGACGTTCAAAGTCACTAAACACATGTTCAAAACCATTAAACACACATTCAGAGTCTTTGTACAGAGATATCGAACGACCGCAAGATAAATAGAATTTTCATTCGATGCAAATATAATGACGATTCGTCGGGGAAAATAATTACTTACCGTCCCCACTTCAGTCTTAACGAGTTGAGCACCACGCTTACACTGGAGCAGGCCATCAGTGCACTGGCCCACATGGGCGTAATCTGGAAGGCGGTGCCAAAGAGGCATGGTACGCCGGCTGCCAAGGGGATGCAGACAACGTTGTAAACGAATGCCCAGAAGAGGTTTTGCCGAATCATGGCCACCGTACGCCGACTGAGCCTCACCGCCTCGGGGATGGTACGCAGGTCGTCGCCCATCAGTGTCACCTGCGCCACGTCCATGGCAATGTCCGTGCCACTGCCTATCGCCATGCCCACATCCGCCAAGGCCAGGGCCTGGGTGTCGTTGATGCCGTCGCCCACCATCAACACATGCCTGCCTTCGGACTGCAGTGTCTCCACCAGCGACAGCTTGTCGTCGGGCTTCGCTTGGCTGCGGTAGTGACGGATGCCGGCTCTCTCCGCCCAATAGCGGGCCGCCTCTTCCTTGTCGCCACTCATCATGTAGACCTCGATGCCAGCTGCCTGCAAACGGGCCATGGCCTCAGCTGCATGGGGCTTAAGAGTCTCGCGGGCCTCCGGGCGGAGGCCGTCGGCCTTGGTGAAGTCCACCTGTTGATTGGGGATGGTGAGCGTACCGGTCTTATCGATGACGAGCGCGTCCACCCGCCTCAGATTCTCCAGGGCCGAGGCATCCTTGATGAGTATCTGCTTCTGCGCAGCCTTGCCAATGCCCACCATCAGGGCGGTAGGCGTGGCCAGTCCCAATGCGCAGGGGCAAGCGATGACCAGCACAGCGATGGCGCTCAGTATGGCCTGGGGCAGACAAGCGTTGCCGCCGATGAGCCACCATGCCAGGAAGGTGAGCAAAGCGATGCCTGCCACCACCGGCACGAAGACGCGGGCCACCTTGTCCACCAGACGCTGTACGGGGGCTTTACTCCCCTGGGCCTCCTGCACCGTCTGTATGATGTGTGCCAAAGCGGTATGCTCGCCTATCTGTCGGGCTTTCAAGCGGAGCTTGCCTTGACTGGGGATGGTCCCCGCCAGCACTCCGTCGCCCGCGCGTTTGGGTGCGGGCGTGGGCTCTCCGGTTATCATGGCCTCGTCCACGTAAGCGGCATCGGGGGTCATGAAGCTTTCGGCCAAGGCCACCACACCGTCCACGGGAATCTTCTCACCCGCCCGCACTTCGATGATGTCGTCCTTCTCGATGGTGGAGATAGGTACCTCTTCGAGGTTCCCGTCGCGCACCAGCCGCGCGGTCTTGGGCTGCAGTCCCATCAGCTGACGGATGCTGCTGGCCGTGCTGTCCTTGGCCTTCTCCTCGAGGCAGCGACCGGTCAGCACGAAGGTGACAATCATCACCGAGGCGTCGAAGTAGGTGTGGCAGGCGATGCCGTTAGCGCCCCATGCCCAGTCGCCGAAGAAGGTGTTGAAGGCACTGAAGAGGAAGGCGATGAGGGTACTCAAGGCCACCAGCGTGTCCATGTTGGCTGTGGCGTGACGCAGTTGTCGCCAAGCGGAGCGGTAGAACATGCGCCCGCAGTATAGCATATTCAATAAGGAGAGGGCCAGGCAAATCAGGTTGTTGGGAGTAAACGACGTACCCGTCGTCCCGCCCGATGTTCCCTGCGGTGTAGGCACTGCGCCCAGCACCATCCAGTTCATGGAGAGGGCCATCACGAGCACAGCAAAGAGCCACGAGAAGAGGGCCCGCCGTTTCAGACGCATGAACTCGTGCCGATTTATTTCCTCCACATCCCGGTCCGTCTCGACAACGAGGTCGTACCCGGCATTGGAGACTTCCCTCTTCATCTCCTCAAGCGTTATTCGCTTCGGGTCATACTCCACCAGAGCCGTTCGGCTAGCCAAAGACACCGATGCCGAGAGGACACCATCGAGTGAGTTGAGCTTCCGCTCCACATTGGCCGAGCAAGCCGAGCAAGCCATTCCTATGACGGGTATTGTCTGTTTCATTAT
>CAVINS010000048.1:0-28254 GCA_963643925.1 Bacteroidaceae bacterium | reverse complement strand
AGTAAGCTAGGCTTTCGCACCGTTACGACTAATTCCTCACATCGTGATGTATATATGTAAAAGTGGACGCGACGGCACTCATGGGGCCTTCGGGCCGGAGAGAACGGCTGGCAACGTAGAACCCTCAGCGGGCCCCACACCGCAGGCGACAAATGGAAACTAAAATTCATCCGGTTGTGACGGTGAGAGCCTTCAACGGGAAATCTCTCTTAAGCAGTTTACCTTTTATACTTTACTACTTTATCACTCCAAATTCCGGAAGCCCCCTCTTATTCCTAACTGAGGGAATGTATATATAATATAGGTACAACCCGTTAGACAACACACATGCTGTTTAAACCTAAAAAGAGAAGTTCTCTCCTTTGCGGGGAGAGAACTTCTCTTTTTAATATTTAGCAGTCGGGCAAACCCGAACAAACTGTCGTTATGCCTTTGCTGTCTCAGCGGAAGCCTCGCCAGGCATGCGGTGGCCCATCGTCAGGTAGGCGATAGGAGCAGCAACGAACAGAGAGGTCAACGTACCGATGACAACACCCAAAATCATGGCGAACGAGAAGCTGCGGATGCTGTCGCCACCAAGGATGAAGATACATATCAACACAATCAATGTGCTGACAGAGGTGTTGATGGTACGAGCCAACGTGGTGTTCAGTGAGTCGTTGAACAACTGGAAGCGGTTACGCTTCGGATAGAGTTTGAAGTACTCTCGAATACGGTCGAAAATCACCACCTTATCGTTGATAGAGTAACCGATAGCGGTCAGGATAGCACCGATGAAGGTCTGGTCGATTTCCAACGACATCGGCATCCAACCATAGCACAACGAGTAAGCGCCGATAATCAGCAGTGTATCGATGGTCAACGCCACGACAGAGCCGACACTGTATGCCACGTTGTGGAAACGGACGAGGATGTAGAGGAAGATGGCAATCAAAGCGAAGAAGACTGACCAGATAGCCGAGGTCTTGATGTCGTCGGCCATACTCGGTCCTACCTTCTGCGAGCTGATGATGGAACCACCCGCACGGTTATCGCGGTCGATGAAGACTTCCAGTGTGGTGCCTTCGGTGAGGAGCTTGCCCTCGGTCAAGGCATTGTAGAGGAAGGTCTCTATCTGCTGGTCGATATCGGAATCGTTGTCCTCGATGCGGTAGTTGGTGGTTACACGCACGGTGCGATGGTCAGTACCCAAGGCAATGGCCTGCACGTTGGCGTCACCAACCTTCTCCTGCAACAGGGCGCGTACAGTCTCCGGCTCGGTAGGTTGCTCAAACTGTACCACGAAGTTACGTCCACCGGTGAAGTCGATACTCTGTGCAAGACCTCTCACGCAGAACGATACGATGCAGATGGCAAGGATGATGCCGAACACGGTGAACGAGCGTTTCCACATACCCATGAACTTGTAGCTGGTGTTCTGCATCAGGTTCTGTGAGAACTTCGTTGTGAAGGTGAGGTTCAACCACTTATCCTTGTTCATGAAGTGCTCGTAAACGATACGTGTCAAGAACACTGCCGAGAAGAACGAGCAGAGGATACCGATAATCAACGTGGTAGCGAATCCGCGGATAGGTCCTGTACCGAACTCGAAAAGGATGATACCAGTGATGATAGACGTGAAGTTGGAGTCGAAGATGGCCGAGAAGGCGTTCGAATAACCGTCGGCCAGAGCGGCTTTCACCGTCTTGCCGGCGCGCAACTCCTCTTTCGTGCGCTCATAGATCAACACGTTCGCATCGACCGCCATACCAAGTGAGAGCACCATACCGGCGATACCGGACATGGTCAATGCCGCCTGGAAGGAGGTGAGGATACCCAACGTGAAGAAGAAGTTGACAAATAAGGCGCCGTTGGCAACCATGCCCGGGATGAAACCATAGATGATGCACATGTAGAGCATCAGCAGTATCAATGCCACGATGAATGAGCGGATACCTTGGTTGATGGATTCCTGACCCAGCGACGGACCTACGATGTCCTCGGAAACGATGTGGGCCGGAGCCGGCATCTTACCGGAACGGAGCACATTTGCCAAGTCCTTGGTGTCCTCAACGGTGAAGTTACCTGTAATCTGTGAGTTACCTCCGGTAATCTCACCGTTGACGTTAGGCGCACTGTAGACACAGCCGTCCAATACGATGGCGATGGCGTGGTTGATGTTCTGCTTGGTCAGCTGAGCCCAACGACGTGAGCCGTCGTTGTTCATGCTCATGCTTACGCAAGGTTTGCCGAAGTTGTCGAAGCCATCGGAAGCGGAAACGACCACGTCACCTTCGAGGGGTGCGCGTCCGTTACGCTCTGTCACCTTGATAGCATAGAGCTCGAATACCTGACCCGACTTGTCGAACTCGGCCCCCTTCACACCCCATTTGAGGCTGAGCTCGCGAGGCAGGCAGTTCTTAGCCTCCTGTGAGGAAATCAGTCGATTCACCTCGGCTGTGTCGGTGTAGTGAGCATAACCCACTACGCAACCATAGCTCGAGTTGTTGAGTTGGAAGATAGAGAGTAACGGATGTTCTTTCTTGGCCTGTTCCAGAGAGACGGTCTGCGTAGCGGCAGCGTTCTGGTTCTTCAGTGCAGCAGCCAAGCTGTCGGCGGCGCTTACTGTAGCGGCCACGTTATCAGCGGGAGCAGCAACAGCAGCGGAGTCTTTCACTGCTTCAGCCTCTGCGGGTTTATCACCCTGAGCCACGAGTCGCAGCTTCTGGTCGAGGTCCATCATGTAGGGAACCACATCCTTCGAGTCGAAGGTCTCCCAGAACTCGAGGTTGGCAGAACCCTGGAGCAGCTTTCTCACACGCTCAGGCTCTTTGATACCCGGCAACTCCACCATGATGCGTCCCATGCCACCTTCCAGAGCCTGGATGTTGGGCTGAGCCACACCGAAGCGGTCGATACGGGTACGCAATACATTGAATGAGTTGTCTACGGCAGCCTTCACCTCTGAGCGGAGCACTTTCTCCACTTCGGCATCGGAGCTCTTCGTGTTCACTTTATCTTTCAACTGTTGTGTGGCGAAGATTTCAGCGAGTTTGCCTTCGGGTGCCAACTTGTGGTATTCCGATACGAATAGAGTGATAAAGTCGCTTTGACTGGTAACCTGAAGTTTGGCGGCGTTAGCCACGGCCTGGTTGAAGGCCTCGTCGGTCTTGTGGTCGGCGAGCATCTTCACTACATCCGGAACTGAAACTTCCAGAATGACGTTCATACCGCCTTTCAAGTCCAAGCCCAAACCGATTTCCATCTCGCGACATTGTTTCAGCGTGTACACACCCAGATAGACTTTCTCGTTCTGCATAGAATCGATGTAATGTGTCGCTCCCTTCGGGTCTTGCTCCGCCTTACTCATGTAGTGGCGGGTAACAAAAGAGAAGGAGAGGTAGAACACACAGACTATCGTGAGTAGTACCGCAATAACCTTGATGAATCCTTTGTTTTGCATGTTACTTTGTTATTTGTTATATTTAATTTATTTGTATTCTAGTTTACAAGGTTGCAAATATAATCCTTTTTTCTTTATGTGCCGTTTTATAGGTTCTATTTTTGCAAAAAGGGGCGGAAAAGTAGGGTCAATGCGCCCTTTTAGGGTAGATATAGCACCATATCGGGTAGTGGTCGGACTCTTTTACGGAGACATCCACCGTGCACCGGTTGGTCTTCAGGTCGGGGCTGACGAGAATGTGGTCGATGCGGAACAGAAAGTAGTTCTTGTAATAGGAGATGCCAAAGCCTTGGCCAGACTGGGTGAAGGCATCCGTTAAACGCTCGGAGATGACCCGATGGGCATAGGAGATGGCGGAGGTGTTGAAGTCGCCGCAGACCACCAGGTCGTGTGCGCCCTGTCGCTCTATCAGCCGGGCGATGGTGTCGGCTTGCACGGCGCGCATGGGGACAGTCTCCTGCAGTTTGTGTATCAGCTTACGCGAGTCCACCTTCACCCGCTCGGTCTTGGGTTCTTCGATAATCTTCTGATAGGAGCTGCGGTCGCTGGTCGTCAGCCGGTTCGACTCAAGATGGTTGTTGACGACCGTGAGGGTGTCCTTCCCCACCTTTATTTTGTAGACGATGCTGCCGTTGGCCCGGCTCGGATAGTCCACCGGCGTGGCGGAGATTATGGGATAGCGCGAGTAGCAGCCCAACCCGTTGAGTCCGCCTGCAATGCGGTGGAAGTGGCTGTATTTATAGTCCTTCAGAGCTTTGTCTATCTGGTTCTTCTTCAGGTTGGCACCGGTAATGTACTCCTGCAGACAGATGATGTCGGCATCGCTCTGCTGCAGATAGGCCAGCACGGGGTTGGGCTTTTCCTTGGTGTGGGGCTTATTGCCGTTGAAGGCCATCACGTTGTACGAGAGTATCTTCAGATGTTCCTCGGGAAGGTCGCCCTGCACCAGATTGAGCGGACACGTGGTCCACACGGCATGGGCACAGCAGAGCATGCCCACGATGGGGATTAGGGTCAGCTTCCTGCCAAGCATCAGCCAGAAGATGATGAAGAGCAGGTTTACCCCTAAGGCAATGGGGAATGCCAGACCGCAACACGAGAGGGCAGGGTGCGTCTGAGGGTCGATGTAGGGGCAATAGGCACAGAACAGCATGGTGAGCACGCATAGTATGTTCACCACAGCCACAAGGGACTTAACGATATTCCGCACGATTCTCATAGTTTAACTCCTTTTGCTTGCATCGAACAGACTCTTCTTCTCCTCGTCGGTGAGACTGCTGTAGCCAGACTGTTTCAGCTTGTCCAGTATGCGGTCCATCTCGTCGGTCCGCGGTGAAGATTGCGAAGTGTTTCTGCTCGTGTTGTTTTCCTTGAAGTGATAGGTCACTTTCATCTTCGGCTTGCGCGGGCGTGGTTTGCCCAAAGCGACGAAGAAGTCGACCACGACATCGATGATGCGGTTGATCCAAGCGGTGATGTCGTACCCCTTGCGCAGGGACGCAGCGAACCACCAGCCACTGAGGGCGCCGCCGAGGTGCGCTATGTGTCCGCCGGCATTGCTGGAGGTCATGAGCAACAGGTCCATCGCCACCATGACGATGGCCAGATACTTCAGCCTTATCTCCCCGAAGAGGAACAGACGCACACGAAACTCGGGCTCTCGCACGGCCGTAGCCACCGTGATGGCCAGCACCGAAGCCGAAGCGCCCAGCAGATGAGCCACATGCACAGTGCTGCTGAAGTAGGGGAAGATGTTGTAGAAGAGCATGTAGAGCGCCCCCCCGCACAGTCCGCCGAAGAAATAGAGTCCACAGAAATGTCGCTCCGAGAAGAGATAGAGGAAGAGGCGGCCAAACCAGTAGACCCACAGCATATTGAAGAGCAGATGGAACACATCGGCGTGCATGAACATGTAGGTGACGATGCTCCAGGGCTGGTGCAGGAAGCTCACAGGCCAGGCAGGAAGCTCAAGCCATTGCAGCACGGCGCCCCCGTCGACGTTGAACAGTGTCAGCACGACCACCACCAGCCACACGAGCAGAAACAGCGCCACGTTCACATAGATGAAGCGCTGCGGCATCTGCGCCTCAGCGAAGCGCTGCCTCAGCCGACTAATAACGCCACCCTGTGTTCCCATACTTTTTACGCCAATACATTATTATAAGGAAAGCGAAGAACATTCCTCCCAAGTGGGCGAAATGCGCTATGCCGTCTCCCTTCTGCCACACTCCGAGGAGCAGTTCTATACCTATATATATAAGTACGAAATATTTCGCCTTCATGGGCAACAGGAAGTAGATATAGACAGGTTGGTTGGGGAAAGTCATGCCGTAGGCCAACAGGATTGCATAAACAGCGCCCGATGCGCCAACGGTGGTCATCAGGTTGAGGTACTGGCTCATGGGGAGACTGAAGGCACCCATGTTCACAAACTCATAGTTGGACAGCACCGTCTCATACTGGATGAACTGCACCACCTCCTGCGTCAATCCGGCACCCAAGCCGCAGGCCACATAGAAGAAGAGGTAACGACGCGGGCCCCACACCTGCTCGAACACCTGGCCGAACATCCACACGGCGAACATGTTGAAGAAGAGATGTTCGAACCCGCCGTGCATGAACATGTAGGTAAACAACTGGTAGAGCTTGAAGTCGGACGCCATAAAGAAGTGCAGGCCCAACCATTCGGTCAGATCAACCCCCACACGCCCGCCTACCAAAGTGGCGAGGAAGAGTATGACGTTGACAATGATGATATGTTTGGTAACAGGAGTTATGCTCATAATCCTAAATTTAGACCGCAAAATTACGAATATTTTCTGTTATAGGGCACCATTGGGTCTCTTCTTAGAGTTTTTTACGTCCTCCGGATGCATTTTTTGCCCAGAATATTTGTTTTGTGGAATGTTATTCATATTTTTGTGAACCAAAATCTAGGACTTATATTATTAAACTCAATATTTTACTAATTCTTTACGTTATGAATAAGGCAGATCTCATTAACGCAATGACTGAAGAGTCAGGCTTGAGCAAAGCTGATTGCAAGAAGGCTCTGGAGGCTTTCGTAAGCACAGTTTCTAAAGCTCTTAAAGAGGGCGACAAGGTTTCCCTCATTGGTTTCGGAACATTCTCTGTAGCAGAGAGGGGCGAGAGAACAGGCGTGAACCCTGCAACAAAGGCCACTATCACTATCCCTGCTAAGAAAGTAGCCAAGTTCAAAGCTGGCGCAGAATTGGCTGACGCTATCAAATAAGATCTTAGAAAGAGACATCTAGGAAAGAGATATTCGAATGAATATCTCTTTTTTCGTATATATGCCATATTTTACCTAATTTTGCGCACAAAATCAAGCAAGTAGACAGTATGAAGATAGAACAGAAAATTACCGATTCGGTGATTCAAGGCATCCAGGCACTCTACGAACAGACGGTGGTTGCCTCACAGATACAGTTGCAGAAGACCAAGAAAGAGTTCGAGGGACACCTCACACTGGTGGTGTTCCCCTTCTTGCGCATCTCGCGCAAGTCGCCCGAACAGACAGCTCAGGAGATAGGCACATACCTGCAGGCCAACGAGCCGGCAGTGGCGGCCTTCAACGTCATCAAGGGGTTCCTCAATCTCACTATCTCCGCAGACTGTTGGGTGGACATGCTCAACGACATACAGGCCGAGCCCGCCTACGGCATACAGCAGGCAACGGCCACCTCACCGCTGGTGATGATCGAATACTCGTCGCCTAACACCAACAAACCGCTGCATCTGGGACACGTGCGCAACAACCTGCTGGGCAACGCGCTGGCAAACATCATCGCCGCCAACGGCAACCGGGTGGTGAAGACCAACATCGTGAACGACCGCGGCATACACATCTGCAAGTCGATGCTGGCATGGCTGAAGTATGGCAATGGTGAGACTCCGGAGTCGTCCGGCAAGAAGGGCGACCATCTGATAGGCGACTACTACGTGGCCTTCGACAAGCACTTCAAGGAAGAGGTGAAGGCCCTGATGGCACAGTACCAGAAGGAGGGAATGAGCGAGGAGGACGCTAAGGCCAAAGCCGAGAAGGAATCGCCCCTGATGAACGAGGCCCGCGAGATGTTGGTGAAGTGGGAAGCCAACGACCCCGAGGTGCGCGCCCTGTGGAAGAAGATGAACGACTGGGTGTACGCCGGATTCGACGAGACCTACAAGAGCCTGGGCGTGAGCTTCGACAAGATTTACTATGAGTCGGAGACCTACCTCGAAGGCAAGGAGAAGGTGATGGAGGGACTGGAGAAAGGGTTCTTCTACCGCAAGGAGGACGGCTCGGTGTGGGCAGACCTCACACCCGAGGGGCTAGACCAGAAGCTGCTGCTGCGCTCGGACGGCACATCGGTCTATATGACGCAGGACATCGGCACGGCCAAACTGCGCTTCCAGGACTTCCCCATCGACAAGATGATCTACGTCGTAGGCAACGAGCAGAACTACCACTTCCAGGTGCTCTCCATCCTGCTCGACAAGTTGGGATTCGAGTGGGGCAAGAGCCTCGTGCACTTCTCCTATGGTATGGTGGAGCTGCCCGAAGGTAAGATGAAGAGCCGCGAGGGTACGGTGGTGGACGCCGACGACCTGATTGCGGAGATGATAAAGACCGCACGCGAGACCTCGTCCGAGTTGGGCAAACTGGACAACATCAGCCAGGAGGAGGCGGACAACATAGCACGCATCGTGGGACTGGGTGCACTAAAGTATTTCATCCTGAAGGTGGATGCCCGCAAAAACATGACCTTCAACCCGAAGGAGTCTATCGACTTCAACGGCAACACGGGTCCCTTCATACAGTACACCTATGCCCGCATCCGCTCGGTGCTGCGTAAGGCTACCGACATGGGCATCACCCTGCCGGAGACCCTGCCGCACAACATGCAGCTCTCTGCCAAGGAGGAGAACCTCATCCAAATGCTCTCCGACTTCAAGGGTATCGTGAAGCAGGCGGGCGACGACTACAGTCCTTCGGTGATAGCCAACTACTGCTACGACCTAGTGAAGGAGTACAACCAGTTCTACCACGACTTCAGCATCCTACGCGAGGAGAATGCCGACCTGAAAGTGTTCCGCTTGGCCCTCTCACAAAACGTGGCAAAGATTGTCCGCACAGGCATGGGTCTGTTGGGCATCGAGGTGCCGGAGCGCATGTAACCCCTATACATTATTATATATAAGGTGAGAATCCCCTTGCTTGAGCATTGTACTCAGACAAGGGGATTCTTGTT
This sequence comes from Bacteroidaceae bacterium, assembly GCA_963643925.1. Classification (GTDB taxonomy): domain Bacteria; phylum Bacteroidota; class Bacteroidia; order Bacteroidales; family Bacteroidaceae; genus Phocaeicola_A. The sequence continues at coordinate 19,557 of CAVINS010000048.1, read as the reverse complement.
TATGGTAGATAAGCGGCCTCAACAGCCGGGGCTTTACTTAGCATCCAACTCGCGGAGCAACTCCTCCACGGCCATGTGCAATTGGGAATCCTCACCCTTCACGATTTCCTCGGGCGAATTGGATATCATAATGTCGGGCTCAAGCTGGGTGTTCTCCAGATAGCTGCCATCGGGCAAGCGGTAACCGATGATGGGGATGCCGAAGTAGAGAGAGCGGTCCTGCAGGGTTTCCCAGTTCACACTGGTCATGGTACCCGGCACGGGCATACCCACCAACTTGCCGATGCCCATGTGGCTGTACACCCACGGCGTGCCGTGAGCGTTGGAGTAATTGGCCTCGCACATAACCATGATGGAAGGCTTGTTCCATCGACGGCTCGGCATGTCGCACGACTCGCGGCCACGCACCACCTGTGTGAGGTATTTCTTGCCGCTGAAGAGCACTTCGACATCCTCGTGCAGACGGCCGCCTCCGTTGAAACGGGTATCGATGACGACGCCCTCGCAGTTGTTGTACTTGCCCAGCAGGTCGGAGTATACAGTTCGGAAGCTCTCGTCGTCCATCGACTCGATGTGCACATAGCCCAGGCGGCCTCCCGACCACTTGGCCACGTCGGCAGCGCGCTGTTTCACCCAGCGACGATAGAGCAGTGCGGAGATGTCGTTCGGTGTGGTGGGTTTCACCACCTCGTCCCAACGGTCCTTCGTATCGGGGTTGTAGAGCGACACCAGCACCTTCTGTCCAGCCTTGCCGTTGAGCAGGGTGGTGTAGTCCACGTCGGCGGTCAGCTCGGTGCCGTCAATCTTCTCAATGATCACACCGGCCTTCACCTTTGACTGCTTGTTGCTGAAGGGGCCTTTCTCTATCACCTCGTCCACGCGCAATCCCTTGCCGGCGTAGTTCCAGTCGTAGAACAGTCCCAGCGAGGCTGTCGTCTCCTTGCGGGCGTTCGGACGGTAGCCGGCTCCCGTGTGCGACACGTTCAGCTCGCCCAGCAGCTCGCTCAGCAGCTCGGCAAAGTCGTCGTTGTTGTTAATGTGGGGCAGGAACTTGCGGTAGTGTGCGGTCAGCCCTTTCCAGTCCACTCCATGTAGGTCGGTGCGGTAGAACCGCTTCTCTATCTGCAGGCAGACGTGGTTGTACATAGCCTCACGCTCTTGGGCGGCATTGATCTTGAAGGTACCGCTCACCTTCACCGGTGTTCCCGCACCCGATTTGCTATCCACCTTGCGCAAGCTGCTGCCAAAGGCGAAGAGGTTGCCCTTGGCGTCCATATCCAAGGCTGCGTAGCCGAAGCCTTTCTGTGCCAACTCGGGAACACGTTTCTTCACATCCAGCTTCCACAGGTTCTCCTGGCCTTCGAAGGTGGATATATAAAATAAGGTAGAGCCGTCCTTGGTGATGATGGCGTCGCCCAGATTCGAGGAGTTGGGGGTGAGGCGCACGATGCGGTCCTCCAGTCCGTCCACCTCCACCACGATGTCCTTCACGGCATCTTTGTCTTTCTTCTTGTCGTCCTTGTCGGCTTTGTCTGCCTTAGAGTCTTTCTTCTTATCCTTGTCAGCCTCTTCAGCCTTCTTCTTCTCGGCCTCCATCTCCTTCTGCAGCTCCAGGTCCTCCTTGCTCATGCGGTACTCGTCGTAGGCTTTGCCGTTGAGGAACACTAGCATGTAGTCGTTCAGCGAGCCCCATGAGGCATGGCTGCGCATACCGTAGCGCTCGGTTTCGAAGAGGATGGCATTGCCGTCCATCACGAAGCGGGGGTTGCCGCTCATATAGCCGCTGTTGGTCAAGTTGATGATGGCCTCGCCACCTTTGGCGCTCACCAGACCGATGTCGTAGTAGGGGTCGTGGTGGTTGGCCGTATACTCCAGCGTGAACCATTTGCTGTCCGGTGACCAGCGATAGGTGAAGTTGCCGTTGGTATCGAACAGAGTCGATCCGTCGGTTATCTGACGCACCTTCTTGCTCTCCATGTTCATCACCATCAGACGGCTGCGGTCTTCCACGAAGGCCAGCTCCTTGCCGTCGGGCGAGAACTGCGGATTGGTGCGTTCCACGCTCTTCGATGCCAACAGCGGAATCTCTTCTATCAGTGTGGCATTGGGGAAGTTCAGCTCCTCCTTGCGGGTAATGGTGGCTTTGTAGAGTTGCCACAGGCCGGTGCGCTCGCTGGCGTAGACCAGGGTCTTGTTGTCGCTGCCGAAAGTGACGCAACGCTCGGTTGCCGCCGTGTGGGTAATCTGTTTGGTGGTTCCGTACTCCACGGAGGTGACGAACACCTCGCCGCGGGTGATGAAGGCTATCTGTTTACCGTCCGGCGACACAGATGCGTCGGAGGTGCTGCTGACCGTCAGTTGGTTGATTTGTTCCTCGTCGTCGCACATCAGGTCTATCTTCACCTTCTTGGGCGAAGCGCCCTTGGCTTGGGTGTAGATTTCTCCGTCGTAGGTGTAGCAGAGGGTACCCTTGTTGTCCGCCGAGAGGAAACGCACGGGGTGAGTCTTGAAGTTAGTCACCGCCTTCGCATCCTCCGGGGCGGAGAGTGGTAGGGCAAAGACGTTCATGCTGCCGCCGCGCTCGCTGAGGATATAGAGGGTGTTGCCGTCAGGCGAGGCCACAGGGTTGCGGTCCTCGCCTGCCCTATAGGTCAGCTGGGTGTGCGTGCCGCTCTGCGTGTCGTACTTCCAGATGTCGCGGGTGATGGACGAGGTGTGGTGCTTGCGCCACTCGTTCTCGAAGCCCTTCTGGTCTTGATAGTAGAAGCTCTTACCATCGGGGGCATAGCAGACCATCTCCGCCGGGGTTGCCAGCACCTGCTCGGTGCGTCCGCCATCGACTGGCACACGATAGAGCTCGCTCATGGCCGATGTGGGGAACAGGGCACTGCTGGCCGGGTCCTGGATGGAGGCATTGAAGAGCACGTACTTGCCGTCGGGGGTGAAGGCTGTGGGGCGCTCGCTTACGGAGTTGACCGTCAAGCGGCGTGCCGAACCGCCATCGGCTGACATCACGAACACGTCGAACGACCCGTAGCGGTCGCTGGCGAAGGCTATCCGTTTGCTATCGGGCGACCATGCCGGCAGGCATTCGTAGGAATCCTGACTGGTGAGCCGTATGGCAGAACCGCCTTCCACGGGCACTTTGTAAATGTCTCCCTTGTAACAGAAGGCTATCTGCTTCCCGTCGGGAGAGAGTTTCACGTCGCGCATCCACAGGGGTGTCTGCGCCACAGCGTTCCACACCGCCAGTGCGGAAACCGCTGTCATAATGAGTTTTCTCATAATCATCTTGGTTTATTGGACAACTTCTGTACGCACTCCAGAGTCTTCCTGTCGGCAGGAACCGCAGACGCACAAAGCCGCACAAAGATAGTAATTCCTGCGAGTTGCCACAAACAGTAGACACTATTTGCAGCGAAAGAGATGAATAACAACGCTTTCAGGACATCCACAGCGTGTCCGAGTACATCCATAGTGCCTTCGGCGACATCCACCACCGACGGCACGAAAAAGCCCGTTGCCTGCATCCAATGTGCTAGCAACGGGCGTCTCGGGTTTGTATCTCTATAGAAGAGTCTATTTCGTAGCAGACTCGCTCACCAGTTCGGTGGCCTTTGCTAGCGCCTCGTTGATGTTGGAGCAGATGTTATCCTTGCCCAGCAGTTCGTAGAATCCTGACTTCTGCAGCACAGCGTGCACCTTCTCGTTGACACCGGAGAGCACAATGGTGATGTTCTCCTTCTGGCTCATCACGCAGAGGTTGGTGAGGTTGTGGATGCCGGTAGAGTCGATGAACGGTACTTTACGCATACGCACCACACGCACCTTGGGGCGGTCACCCAACTGGGCCATCATCTCCTCGAACTTGGTGGCGATACCAAAGAAGTAGGGACCATTGATCTCGTACACCTCCACGCCCTTCGGGATGACGAGGTGTTCCTCGTGCACCTCCAGGTCGGACTCCTTGTTGGGGTCTATCTCGTTCTTGATGACAGAGATTTCGGTGGTCTCCATCACACGTCGCATGAAGAGCACGCAGGCGATAACCAGACCCACCTCGATGGCGATGGTCAGGTCGAAGATGACTGTGAGGAAGAAGGTCACCAGCAGCACGGCCACGTCGCTCTTGGGGTTGCGGAGCAAAGCCTTGAAGGTACGCCAACCGCTCATGTTGTAGGAGACGATGACGAGCACACCTGCCAGGCAGGCCATAGGGATATATTGTGCCAGCGGCATCAGGAAGAGCAGGATGAGCAACAGCACCACGGCATGGATGACACCGGCAACGGGGGTCTTGCCACCATTGTTGATGTTGGTCATGGTACGCGCGATGGCTCCCGTGGCAGGAATGCCGCCGAAGAGCGGAGCCACGATGTTGGCGGCACCCTGGGCTATGAGCTCCATGTTGGAGTCGTGGCGGTCGCCGATGACACCATCGGCCACGGTAGCGGAGAGCAGCGACTCGATGGCTCCCAACACGGCGATGGTGATGGCCACGGGGAAGAGGTCCTTGATGGCCTCCCAGTCGAGCGCCGGCATCACGGCTTCGGGCAGTTCGCTATGAATGGTGAAGCGGTCGCCTATGGTGTCGATGCAGTCGATGCCGCCATAGGACTTCATCAGATAGGCAGCCACGGTCACCAGCACGATGGCCACCAGCGAGCCGGGAATCTTCTTCGAGAAGCGCGGGGTGATGGCGATGATGAAGATACTGACGAGGCTCACCGCGGTGTTCCACCAGTTGATGGTGTCGAGGTGGCGGAAGTAGACTACCCACTTGCCCACGAAGTCGCCGGGCACCTTGTCGTCGCCAAACGAGAGTCCGAAGACGTCGGCTATCTGAGTGGTGAAGATGGTGACGGCGATACCGCTGGTAAATCCCACGATGATGGGGTAAGGAATAAACTTGATGACGGCTCCCAGCTTGAGCAAGCCAAGCGCCACAAGGATGACGCCGGCCATCAGTGTGGCCACGGTGAGTCCGCTGATGCCATATTGTTGAATGATGCCGTAGATGATGACGATGAAAGCTCCCGTAGGACCGCCTATCTGCACCTTGCTGCCTCCGAAGACAGAGATGATGAAACCTGCCACGATGGCAGTGATGATACCTTTCTCAGGTGTCACGCCCGAGGCGATACCGAAGGCGATAGCCAGAGGAAGGGCCACGATACCCACGATGATGCCGGCCATCAGGTCGGCCGTGAACGTTGATTTGTCGTAATTTTGTAATGTCGTCAGTAACTTTGGTTTGAATAAGAACGCTTTCATTGGTTGAAACAATCTAATACCTAAATTAATACCTAATACCTTCTCTTACAATAAGAGGCCGCAAAATTACGGCTTTTCGGGATGCCACACAAGTTTTTGTGTGAAAAAGCGCCCGTAGCATCTCCTAACGATACAAGAAAGGGCGCCATCATTATCCGCAAAACAATACGGGAATGATGGCGCCCTGATATCACTTGAGAAAGTAACTGAGCCGGTTATTTTGGCATCTCCTTGCCGCTCAAGGAATCGATGAGCATACCCATCGCCCTCGACATATTGCCCGAGAGAATCATGCTACCCTGTTTGGTCTGCGGAGCACGTTTACCGGAATTGAGGTCGTCCATCCGTTGTTGCAGCAAAGCCTTGGCTGCATTGCGCGGAGCCTCTTCGGTGCAGTTCTTCACCACGGGTGTGCACCACTTGCACAACATCAAGTCGGAGATGTCCATCTGTTTGTCGTAGTCGGTAATGCACTGCATATAGGCGTTCCAGTCGGGTTTCTTCTCGTAATACTTCATCAGGGTGGTCAGCCGTAAGTCTTCGCGCACAGCCTCTCCCACACCACACTCCTTCATCAGAGAAAGCCACTTGTCCATCTTCTCTTGGTCGAGGGTGACCGTTCCATTGGCTTCGTTGATGAGCGAATGGGAATAGCGCGACCACACATTCTGCAGTTTCATCTGTACAGGGCGCTCACCCAAGGTAGCCGTCAGGGCCTCAGGGTGCTTGGCGGTATAGATGAATGCCGGACAGAAGGGATTGTTCAGGTAACGCATGAAGACGTTGGCCAACTGCTTGTCGGCGGCAAAGGTTTCCTCTTTGCCATTGAGCAATATCTCAGCCACCTCGTTGCACTGGTCATTCTTGTAGGCACTACCCAAGGTTTGCAGATAGCTGTAGAGGAAAGCCTCATCGCGTTCGCCATCGGCGAAACGCTTGTCCATCTCCAGTGAGGTGCTGTCCGTGCTGGCTTTCTTCACCTTTTCAATAAACTCCTCAGCCTTGCATCCGCCCAGGAAACGGCCGACCTCCTGCCCGCGACTGTTGAAGAAGACAAAAGTCGGGTAAGCTGAAATCTGGAGTTTCTTTGCCAGTTCGGGGCCTTCACCTTTCTCCATGTCCATCTTCAGGCAGACGAACTTGGGGTTTATGAAATTGCCCACCTCTTCTTGTGGGAAGATGGTGTTTGCCATCATCTTGCAAGGTCCGCACCACGAGGTATAGCAATCGAGGAAGATTTGTTTGCCAGTACTCATGGCTTTTTGTACAGCTTGACGGAAGAGAGTACCCTCTTTCTCAAATTGGATACCCTTGTTGGACTCCTGTCCCATCACCTGTCCGCCGGCAGCGACGAACAGGGATGCGAACAGAAGCATCGTTAATTTTCTTTTCATAGTTATGGTTACATTTCAAATATATATTTCCAAGACATGTCCTTCACCTTGCCGGGAACAGTATAGGTCTGTTGCACGTCCGATATCGTTCCGCTTGCAGGATTGATAGTACACTGGTATAACTTGCCCGTTTGCGTCGACTCGTCCCACGTGGCGATATGCACAATGGAGCTCGGATTCGGCAGAATCATACGGAAGAATACACCATAGTAGTATTTCTGGATGCGCACACAGGTCACTTCTTCGTTGGAGCTCGGTGCTTCCCAAGCCACACTGGCGGTTGTGGAGGAGTTGAATGCCAAGTTGTACACCTTGTTCTTCGCGCCATAGAGCACATACTCACCCATGTAGGAGGCGGACATAGAGGTAGCGTCGGCGATGTCGGGCGATGCAGTCACATTGTAGAGTCCCACACCTACATTGGTGCTGGAGGCCGCGCTGCAGAAGTTGGCCACCGCCAGGTAGCGTTCGCTGTCTTTACGCATGAGCAGGTAGTCGTATGCCATGCCATAGTTGGCAACGGCTCCGCGTCCCCAGTCGCCCATCAGCAAAGTCATGCCGACATTGTTCACATCGAATGCTGCCGAAGGAGATTGAGCGGCGAACTGCGTCAGTTGTGAAGGTGAAGCGTACTGGGTAAGCTTGAGGAAACGACCGTAGGTCTGGTCGTAGACGACAGCTTCGTTGGAGGATGAGATGTCACATCCCCAAGGGGCCAGTTCGCCATATTCCACTGCCGACGACTTGGCGTTACCGAAATAATAGCCGCCCCTAGCTACCATCATGTAGCTGATGGTGTAGACCTTGTTGTCGTTGATCATAAAGCTACGGCGTGCCGACATGCCCGATGTACCATAGTGGATGACCTTCTTGTTCTCGGGAGCCTTATAGAAGAAATCGCCAAAGTTATATACCTTCTCGAAGGTGGCACTGTTGACGCTCACAATGTCTTGGTCGGTCAGACAAATCACGTCAGACGGTTTTTGGATACTCGTAGTGATGGGGTTATACACGCGCAACGGCTTGCCCTGCAAGGCCTCGCCATTGGAAGCACTATAAAGATTCCAATACTCTTTGTTGTACGTGATATTCTTCTTCACCAACGGATTCACCACCAAGCCCACATCCGAAGTGCCGGGTTTGTCGGCCCGTTCATAGAGCACCAACCATCCGGCTGTGATGGATTCCTCTATCTGACAGTTGAGTTTCAGATACTCCTGTACTCCGGTCTCTTTGTTCGTCACGGTCAGCTGAAGGATGTAGGTACCTGCCAGGGTTGTTATCTCCTTGTCCAACTTGGCTGTAGTGGCAAGGGTATCATTCACATACGTGCCTCCGGCAGACGTTCCGTTGGTGTAGAGCGTCCACACGCACTCCACCTGAGAATCGTCTCCTTCGGCAATCTCTTTACCGTTGAAGGTAACCTTGGGATCCAAGGTCAACCGGTCGTAGCGGGCAATTGAGTAGGCCGACTGAATGCCCACACCGGCGGTGTCGATAACGACCTCGTCCAGTTCCACATAATCGTAATTGCCCTTATCGTCATAGCAGGCGGTGGTGGTCAATAGTCCTACCACACCCGCTAACCACAGATTCTTTATCGTTTGTTTTCGCATAATCGTACCTTTTAGAATTCAACTTCTCTACCAAACTCATCTACCAGGCGTTCGCCGTGGGTCTTCTCATAGTTGTCCAAAGCCTCGGCAAGTACTTCGGCAAGGTATTGCGCGTAGTTGACCGACATCTCTTTGGTCTCTTCATCATAAGGAGAGGTTGCCGATGCATAGATATGGAATTCCATAATGCCCAGTTCCTGAATCATGAACTGATACTTCACCTTGCTATATTCACCAAAGTAGCGTTTCCAGGTCAGGTATGGAGAGACCACGTTGTTCCATTCGTCCGGTTCGGCCAAGTAGTTCTTCAGTACCACATAGAGCTCTTGACGGCCTTCTACGCCTGCCTCAAAACCGGATCCATCGGCCACCTTGAAGGTCAGATAGCCGTCCTTTGTAGTAAAGGAGTCGGCATTCTTCAGCTTCGAGCTGTTGAAATAGAGTTTACACTCTTGCTCCACCTGTCCGGCGGGAATCGTATAGGAGTCTATGCGGTAACTGCCTTCAGCCTCTGCTTGGTCGCCACCTGACACTTCGAGGGTGAAGGAGCGGTCATAGTCCACAGGTACTCCCGCCACGCGGGCATAGAAGGTAATGCTGCCCTCGTCCAGTGAGTAGGAGTAGTTGTAGGTAGTGCTGTCGAGCACAGATGTGCTACGGCCAAACCATATGTTCAACGAGGCACGCCCGGCATCGTACACCGGAGTCTCGTTCTCGCTGCAGCTGCTTACGCCCAATATTGCAGCAAGTATCATAAATGTATATATCAAATTTCTCATCTTTCTGCTATTATCTATTAGTTTCACGCTGTGCGGCATCGGTCTCGGAAACTGGCAACGGGAAGGTGTATGCCTTCTGACCTATCATGTCCGTGTCGGCTCCAATCACCAACGAACGATTCAGGCGCTTGTAGAGGAAGAACAGCTGGCCTTCGCCCAACAGCTCGCGCCTATATTCCCGAATCAGTTCGGTGTAGAAGTCGGCAGGCAACTCTGTCAGCTCCGGCACGTTGCGTGCAGCACGCAAGGTGTTCAGTTCATTCAGTCCGCCCCCGTTTGTGCGATATTCACACTCAGCCACTATCAGGTACATCTCGCTCAGACGAATCATAGGCATCTTGTTGCTGTAGTACGACTCTTCGCTGAAGGTCTCGCTCTGCGAGATATAGGGATTGTTGTACTTTAGCGTGAAGCGGTAGTTCACAGCCTCGTTCATCGATCCGCTTTGGAACAGGTAGAGGTATCGGTAGTCGCTGGTAACGTTGTCGTAGTACTCTTCGCGGTCTTCCGCTGTCAAGTAGAAGCTGTAGGAGTAGCTCTCTTCATTGAAGTAGTAATCGACAAGAGTCGATTGCTGGATGTTGTTCAGGGCAAAGAGTTGCTCCGTAGCGAATCCGTAATCGTGGCCCACGCTGACATAGGAGAGCTGAGCCCACGGGAAAGCACCGGAATTGATGACCACCTTGGCTGCGGCCTCCGCCTCAGCATATTTGTGCATCCACATGTACACACGAGCTTGCAAGCCCTTCACAGCATAGTAGTTGAGGTGCACCTGACGGTTCATCAAATATCCATTGTCATCTATTTCACGAATCTCTTCACCAGTCTGTATGGGATCAACTCCATCCATCAGACTCTCGGCTTCAAACAGGTCAGCTATCACCTTCTCGGCCACTTGACTCACGGTCAGCTGGGGAAATACCCGATAGCTCAAGTCCGTAGAATAGGGAATGGCTGGCATGTCGGCATTCACCTCGTAGCTCACACCGAAACAGCGCAAGAGGTCAAAGTGAAGGAAGGCGCGCAAGGCCAATGCCTCGCCCTTGATGATCTCATAATTCTTTGAGGAGAACACCTGTTTGCGGTCGTCAATCTGTTTCAGGATGTTGTTCACATTGGCAATGCCGTTGTAGGTATTCGACCAGATGTTTGCAATCACGTTGGTGGTCAGCGTAGCCGCATAGTCATACTCTGCGAAGCTGGAGTAGGATGTGGTTCCTCCGGTATAGAATTGTGAGGGGTTGCCGCTCCACTCATGTCCCAACACAGCCATGGCGCCGAAAGTCATCTCGCGGCTATAGGTGGCATCGGAAACCATAGACGAATAGACACCGGAGAGGGCTTCCTTGAATCCGGTCTCACTTTTGAACAGTTCCGTATCCTCCACTTGCGACTTGGGCTGCACATCGAGGAAGCTGTCGCAAGAAGCCAACGCGAAAGAGGCCGCAACCATCCATATACTGTTTTTTACTATCTTTTGAATTTTCATACTCTTCCACTATTAAAAGGTTGCTGATAAGGAGAATGAGAAAGTGCGGGCATACGGATAGTCCAATCCGCGCTCGGCCTTCACTGTCGACAGGCGGAACAGGTCGCTTGCATAGAACGAAAGCTTCAGTCGTTCGAGTTTGATTTTTCTCAACCAACTCTGGTACTTAAAGTCGTAGTAGCAGGAAACGGAAGCAAGCTGCAGTTCATTGTTCTTCTCCACAAATCGCGACGTAGGATACGTTGTCGTCTTGTTGGTGGTGATTTTCTTGTAAGTCGCTATCTGACCCACTTCGTTCCAAGTGTCACTCAGCACGCGTTTGTCCACGTTGTAGGCAATGTCCACGTTCTCCACACGGTTCACAAGAGTCTGGTTGTAGTAGTCACCTCCCCAGCGGTAGCTGAAGGAGCATGTAGCGCCGAATCCTTTGTATTCGCCACTGAAACCGAAGTTTCCGTGATACTTGGAGTTGCTGTCGCCAACCACCACCTTATCGTCGGTATCGTAGGTATAGGTAGTCGTCACACCATCTTTCTTTAGGAACAGCTCCTGTCCGGTAGCGGGGTCTATCCCCAGTGAGCGTACTGCCCAAATGGCTGTCATGGACTGTCCCTCCTCGTAACGGATAATAGGCAGGTTGGTACTGTTGCCGCTGCTGCTGTCCATCGCATCGGACTCTGCCTTGTCGTTGTAAGACTTCAAGGCATCGCTGATCTTCACTACCTTATTCTTGTTGTGACCCACGGAGGCATTGATGGTGAAGAAATCACTTCCCTTGGAGTAGAGTTTCCAACTCACCGTAGCATCGAAACCTGTATTCTCCACATTACCGAGATTTTCCATGTAAGAGCTGAAACCGGTAGAGGTAGGCAGCGTCATGGAGAGCAATGCGTCTTTGGTAGTCTGCTTGTAGACATCCAAGCGGGCATTGAAGCGTTTGAACAGCTGCAGGTCGAAGCCGACGTTCAGGTCAGCGGTCTGTTGCCATTTGAGTTTGTCATTGGCCATCGCCATCAGGTAAGCTCCGGTAATGTTGTCGTAAACGATGTCAGAGTAGTAGTTATAAGTTGCCTTGGCCTGATAGGGGTTGAAGTTTTGGTTACCTGTCAAACCATAGGAAGCACGCAACTTGAAGAGGTTGAGCCAAGTCACGTTTTGCATGAACTTCTCTTTGTGGAGGTTCCAACCGATACCGGCAGACCAGAATGTTCCCCAACGGTTGTCGGAGCCAAAGGCTGAAGATCCGTTGTAACGCAAGGAGAGGTCCGCCAGATAGCGCTCGTCATAGGAGTAGTTGACAGCTCCTGTGATACCTACACTATGTGTAGTGTACTCACTACCGGAGGGACGGCCATTCTCTGCATATTGGCGTGCGAAGGTGATGTGGTCCACATGGTTGTTAAGGAATCCCCAGGCCGTCATTCCGTGTGTGTCGGTAGAGGAACTGTTCAAACTCCATGCCACATTAGCCAGCAACATGTGCTTGTCGAACTGTTTGGAATAACTAGCTGTCACGTCCGAAGAGAGAGTCTGGGTCTCTCCGTCGGTGATGGCATACGAGCCTCTTTGGAAGTAGGAGTCGCCTGTCCACGAGGTAAATTTGGTGTGGTCGCCCGGGTAAAAGTCCTCCCGTTTGTTGATATTGGAGGTGTATCCGATACGTCCCGTCAACTTCAATTCTTCCAACGGACGCCATTCGATGTAGAAGTTCTCGGTGTACTCGGTATATTTCGAGAAGTTCTTCGTACCGATGTAGGCATTGTAGAGGGGGTTGTAATAAACAGTGGAGCTGCTTCCATACCCATTGGGGGTGAACGAGCCCAACACTTTCTTCAAGTTGCCGTTCTCATCATAGGGACTATAGTAGGGGTTTGCCGAAGCATAGTCCGAGAATGATCCGTAGGGGGAATCATCCGCTTTGTTCGAAGTCAAGGTAAAGGAGTTGCGGAACAAGAAGTTCTTGTAGCGGTAAGAGAGTTGCAAGTTACCCGACACAGTCTTACGGTCAGAACCTTTCATGACACCAGAGATACCGTTGTAACTCAAGTTGGCACTGTAGCGCATACGCTCGTCACCGCCTTCCATATAAAGCGTATGTTTCTGCCCTACTCCGGTGTGCAGAGGCTTTGCCAACCAGTAGGTATCAACGCCTTCTGCGATGTTCTTCAACAGTTCGTTGTACTGCTCGGTCAAGTTTTGCTGATACGAAGGAGAGGAGGCTGTGTAGCGTCCAGCGTTCTTCTCCACCTGAAGTTTCTCGGCAGCATTACAGATGTCGTACGACGACAAGTCGGGAGCTTCGATGTTTAGGTCGCCCGTATAAGTCAGACGCAAGCGTCCCTTTTCAGGCTGTACCGTCTCCACTACTACCACACCATTGGAGGCCTTTGAGCCATAAATGGCCTTGGCGGCAGCATCCTTCAAGATAGTCACGGACTGCACACGGTTCATATCCAAGTCGAACACTGCCTCGCGGGTAGACTCGAAACCATCCACGATGAAGAGCGGTTCGTTGGGGTTTCCTGTGTAGTCGCCCTGCATATTGGCGAAGGAAGCGTTGCCTCGGATGGTAATGTCATTGAAGGCATTCGGGTTGGAACCATTCTCGTAATTGTCTTCGATAATGAACGAAGGGTCGAGGTTGCTCAAGCTCTTCAGCAGGGTCTGGTTGCCCACCGACTTCAGTTCCTCTTTTGTATAGGTAGTGGCAGCACCCGTAAAGCTGCTGGAGCGGTAGTTGAACAAACCTGTCACCACCACCTCTTTCAAAGCTTGCGAGTCGTCCTGCATCACTACGTTCAAGGCTTTTCCTTTATAGGGGAGCGTCACTTTGCTCATACCCACGAAGGTGAAGTTCACCTCTGTCACCCGCTTACCGATGGGCAAGGCAATATCGAACCGTCCGTCCATGTCTGTCACGCCGCCCAATCCTTCCACATTGGTCTGCACATTTACTCCAGGCAGCGGTTCACCGTCCACATCTGTCACGGTGCCGGTCAGGCGGTTATCCTTTCGCTTGGACACCTCCATCGTCACGGCATTTTTCACCTGAGACACGGTTACATACTTTCCATTGATTTTGTAGGTAAGCGGATGCGAACCCACGATGGCCTTCATCGCCTCTTCAATGGTTGCCGACTTCAGGTCCACGGTGACTTTGAAGTCGCGCACCTCGTCATAGGTGAACAACATCTTAAAGTCTGAAACCTGTTCCAATTGTTTCAGAACATCCGGCATTGCCGTGTTGCGGCACGCCAGCGTGATCTTCTTGCCACTGTCCCCTTGCGCCAACGTCGGCAACTGGCTTGTCCCGAGGAACAGAACCAACAAGAGGAGAAGACGTTTGAAGATCCTTCTCTCTTCTTTCAATAATACATTCTTCATATATAAAACTGATTAAAAAGCCTATCGTCTTGTCGGAAAGGCAATATCCTCTACCATCTATCCTCTCAGACCGCATAGGCCAAAATAAACCTAATTCTATTAATTCAACGAAAGAGATTTTGCTTTAGTCCCAAAATGTGAGCAGTATTTTCTTATCTTTTTCGTTTTATCATCACTTTGTTATCCTGCTTCGAGGCGGAGAGGTAGCTGAAAGCATTCAGATTCTCTATCACCTGGTTGATATCTTTGTTGCGATCGGCCACAAAATGAAGTTTCTGGTTCAGCAACAGGGAGTCTTTCTCCATCGCGATAGTCACGTTGTACCATCGTCCCAGGTCTTTGAGGATATCGCTGAGGTAGAAGTCGTCGAAATAGAAGTAGCCCTCGTGCCATTGGGTATAGTAAGCCGTATCCACTTTCTTCACCTGATAACCGTTTTCGGCGTAGGTAATCTCTTCTCCCGGCTCCAGCACCACGGTTTTGCCGAGTGTAGGCATCCCCACACGTACCGAACCGTTTACCAGCGTCACGTGCGTCTGACTCTCTTTGTAGCTTTTCACGTTGAACTCCGTGCCCAGCACCTCGGTAGTGAGGGTTTCCGTCTCAATGACGAAAGGCATACGTTCGTTGCGGGCAACCTTGAAGTAGGCTTCGCCTTCCAAGCGGACTTTTCTCTTGTTGCCTGCAAAGCGGACCGGATAGATAAGACGGCTATTGGCATTGAGCCACACTTCCGTACCATCGTTCAGTATCACTTTATAGACTTGTCCGCAGGGGATATAGAGGGTCGTTGTGGAGACTTTGTCGGTTGTCAAGTGGGTATAGTCGGCTTGGAGGGACGATACGACCGCACCGCTCTTCACGGACTGGGAGGCTTGGTGGGCAATCTCCGTGCGACAAGTTTCGCCAGTCTCTGCCCATTGCTCTTCGATGGTTACAGGGAGCTCTTCCACCGGAGCGTCGAAGAGGGTCAACGTATTGTCCGGCTTTGCGGTACCGCCAGGTAGGAACATGAAAACCGCCACCACTATAGCAGCCACAGAAGCCACACCATAGAGCCAATAGCGGAAGGCATCCCTCCGTCCGGACTGCTGAGCAGATGCTGCATCGTGTGGCAGTTCCTGCTGAAACCTCTCCCACTCCTCTTCTGCCGAAGGTTTCGTGTAGGCTCTGCGCAGAAAGGCCTGTTCGCACTCGTATTGCAAGCGCTCTTCCGGCTGACTGGCGTTTCCGTCTTTTATTATCGGTTCGTCGTTCATATTCTTTTCTTGTTTTTCTTATTATACGAACATGGAGTCACTTTAGCCACCGCCTTTCTTGTATTTAACAGAAAAATGAGTTCGTATAAGGTTCAGACCTTTCATGATATGCTTACGCACTGCGCTCTCCGTGACTCCCATCATCTCTGCCACCTCGCAATACTTCTTCTTATGGAGGTAACACTGCTCCATCACGAAACGGGTATTCTCCGGCATCTCTTCTATCAAATGCATGATGGTGAGGATACGCTCCTCACTCTCGTGCCGGTCGTCGTCGTTCCACTCGCGGAGCATAGTGAGGTACGAGGGGATGTGGGCTTCAGCCATGTTGGAGTGGCGTATGTAGTCGATGCAGAGATAGCGTACATGGGTATACATGTAAGTCAAGGCCGTGTCGGGCCGGAAAGTGTCTATGTTTTCCCACAGATGGTGAAACGAGTCGCTCACCAAGTCCTTACACACTTCCTCGTCGGGAATATAACGAAGGGCATAGTAGTAGAGGCAGGAGTAGTAATCCTTAAAGAACTGCTCGAAAGTGTTCCTTAAAGATTCATCAGATTTCCTTTGTATGCTCTTGTCAACCATTTTACGATGCATAGCGTCTCCTACGATGCAAATCTAAATAAAAAACCGACAAGAGGTAGACTTGCGTTCATAAAAAGAGTGACAATTTCTGTAATGCGCTACTTTCAAGGGCGTTTGTTACCCCATAACGTAGTCTTTTATCGAGGCTCCATTCCCATAGTGCACGCTTTTGGGAGCCGTTGATTTCCCCTAATGTGGACCATTAGGGGATTACTTAGATAACGTGTTCCGCCGATTTAGGGTGGGTGATGAGCATCTCGTCGGACGTGTTCACCAGCACGGTCTTGTTGTACTTGTCCTCCTCGTTCTGCTGCACGAACGGTACCTCGAGCCAGAACTCGGAGCCCTTTCCTTCCTCGGACTGCACGCCTACCTTGCCGCCCATCATATCCGCTATCATGCGGCAGATGGAGAGTCCCAGTCCCGTACCCTGGATGTAGCGGTTGAGCTTGACGAAACGTTCGAAGATGACATCCAGCTTGTCGGCGGGGATGCCGCTGCCGGTGTCGCGCACATAGAAGCGGATGAAACCGTTGCTGGGCGCATAGTAACCGGTGGTGATGATGCCCTTCTCGGTATTCTTCACGGCATTGGACATGAAGTTGTTCATCACCTGCGTGATGCGGCGCTCCTCGGAGTAGAAGAAACATTCGCCCAACGGGGTGTCCAACTTTATCTCCACTCCCGGTTTGGTACGGCCTACCCACGACTGTGTCCAATTCTGTATGGTGTTGTTCACGTTGACGTTCGAGTAGGTGAACTCCATGGTGCCGGATTCCATCTTCGAGAGGTCTATCACATCGTTCACCAACTGCAGCAACAGGCGGTTGTTGAACTCTATAATCTCCTTGTACTGCTTTGCCTCCTCGTTGGGGTTCATGTCCGCTAGCAGTTCGGAGAATCCTACGATGGCGTTGAGCGGCGTGCGTATCTCGTGGCTCATGTTGGCGATGAAGGTAGACTTCAGTTTGTTGGTCTCCTCGGCCTTGTCCTTGGCCTCCATCAACTCGCGCTCCAGCTGCTTGCGGTTCTCGATGATGGTTGTGGAGCCCACCAACGTCAGCGGCTTGCCATTGGCGTCGCGGTCGCCTATGATAGCGGAGCTCAGTACCCACAGGTAAGTGTCTGCCTCGGCATAGAACACCGGGTACTCCACGTTGAGGATGTTGATTTCGCCACGTCCCAGTTTCTCCAGTCCTTCCCTCACCTCCTCGCGGTGTTCGGGGGCTATCTGTGCATAGTGTTCCTCCTCGGTCTTTCCGATGAAGTCGCGGTTGATGCCGTACTTGTCCGAAGCGTACTTACGGTCACACGAGATGGTCTTCGTCTGCAGGTTCCAGGTCCAAGGCATAGCGCCCAGAGCCTTCAGAATCATCTCGTAGCGTTGGTTGAGGCGAGCCATCTGCTTGCTGGTCTCCACCTGCTCGGTGATGTCGATAGCCGACCCGATGAGGAAGGTCTTGTCGTCCTTGTAGCGAATCAGGCTGTCGTAGACGTTTACAACGCACTTCCTGTCATTGAGGGTACACTCCAAGTGCTCGTAAGCAGCCATCTTGCCCACCTCCAGCTGGTCGTCCAGTTTGTCGAAGGTGAGCATCTTCTGCACCTTCGGGGCCATCTGGTCGAAGGTTTTTCCCTTTATCTCTTCGGCAGGAATGCCTACCAGATTCTCCATGGCCTTATTCCACACGAGGTACTCACCATCGGGCTTGCGGTCGCGCACCATCACAGGGATGGGCAAGAACTCCAGAATGTCCTCCAGCTGTGTGCGGTACTGCTCGGTCTCGGTCACGTCGGTAGCCAGCAGCATTATCTTGGACTTGGAGTAGAGCACGATGCGGATGAAGAGGTTGCGGTCCTCGCCCAGGTAGTTGCGCACCGTCACCTTCAACTCACCGTTCTGGCCGGTCTCCACCACCCGACGGATTACGCGGCGATAGAGGATGTAGTCCTCGGGATCGACAAAGGAGTCGCGGATGGAGTAAGGCATCTTCTGTATGTTCCAGATGAGGAAGGAGTAGCGGGGCTCGTTGATGCGGCCCAGTATGACGCCCATGCGGTCTATCCAGTAAACGGGGAAGTTCAAGGCTCCCAGCATCTTTTGGTTGATGTTCTGGCGCTTGTTAATGTAGAGGTCGTGTATGAGAGTGACGCACAGCACCACAGCCAGTATCACGAAGATGATGCTGAACACCCTACTGTTTTGTAGCCATAGTTCGTCGAAGTAATTCATGTGGTTGTGTTTGTTTGCGTACAAATTTCTGAAAGAGAATTGTATAAAGCAAATAAATTGGCAAGAAATGTGCTTTAGGACAAGAAAAAAGTTCTTCCTGAGTAGGGAAAGAGGCTTCTCTAGTTAGGAAGACAAGCATCCCTAGCCGAGAAGATAGACATTCCCGTTTTTTGGAAATAGACATTCTGATTAGGAAGATAGACGTACCCGGTTAGGGAATTAAATTTCCCTAGTTAGGAAAAAATATTTTCCTGACTGGGAAAATAAATTTCTCTAGTTAGGGAAATAGACGTCGCAAGTTAGGAAGGCAAACTCCCTTGGGTAAGTAGAATGCCACAGGGGGTTAGGTGAAGAGATCCAGTTGGGTGTCTCCATAGATGTTGAAGGTCTTCCGGTGATAGGGCGTGATGCCGTGCAGGCGGATAGCCTCGCGGTGCTTGCGGGTGGGATAGCCTTTGTTGTTGTCCCAGTCGTAGTAGGGATATTCCTTGTGGAGCTCGTTCATGTAGTCGTCACGGTAGGTCTTTGCCAAGATGGAGGCTGCGGCAATGGAGAGATATTTGCCGTCACCCTTCACCACCGTGGTGTATGGAATGTCGCGGAAAGGCCGGAACCGGTTGCCGTCGATGATGAGATGTTGAGGCACCACGGAGAGTTGCTCCACAGCTCGGTGCATCGCAAGGATAGAGGCGTTGAGGATGTTGATGCGGTCAATCTCCTGTGGCGATACGATACCCACCGCCCAAGCCACCGCGTCGCGCTCTATCACTTCGCGCAGTGCACAGCGTTGTCGTTCGGTCAGTTGTTTGGAGTCATTGAGCTGTTCGTTATGGTAGTCCGCCGGCAGTATCACCGCCGCAGCATAGACAGCCCCAGCCAAGCACCCGCGCCCCGCCTCGTCGCAGCCCGCCTCGGTCACACCTTCTTTATAATATGGTAATAGCATGTTCTATTGTTATTTCGTACTCAGCAAAGTTAGTAAAAAAGGAACGACCGTCACACCAAATGGCGATTTTTACATAAAAAACGTACTGTCAAATGGCGATTTTATGGTTAGGGTAGGTTGGTTGGGGAGAAAGTAGGATTTGCGAAGAGGATGAACAGGAAGGAAGCGAAGGTAAAGGAAAGAGAAATAAAAGCGAAGGGAAGGGCGAAAAGAAGAAGGTAGAAAGCGATAGAAGTGAAATGAAAGATGCGTGAAGGTGGAGGGGAGGACTGTAGAAGGGGAAAGAAAGAGGAATAAAGACGAAATGAAAGGAAGAAGGCAGAAAGAGGATAGAAGGGGAAGGAAAAATGTGTGAAGGTAGATGGAAGGACGGTAGACGGGGGAAAGAAAGAGGAATGAAGACGAAGAGGGAAAGGTCGAAAGGAAGAAGGCAGAAGGTGAAAGAGGTAGAAAGTGGAAGAAGAGTAAAGGTGAAAGAAAAGCTTTCGAAGAGCGTAAGGATAGTTGGACTGATAGGATGTGAAAGGGGGCGCTCCGTATGGAACGTCCCCTTCATGTATTGTATGGTTAATACTTTCCAAGGAAAGGATTATTCATT
>CAVINS010000047.1:0-28561 GCA_963643925.1 Bacteroidaceae bacterium | reverse complement strand
ACAAGCGCACACTGTACAAGATAGGCTGCAGCTTCTCGTCCGAGACCGGCACCATCGAGGACTGGAAAGTCGCCGAGTGAAGCGGGGCGGTCGAAAGCCCGCCGCTGCCCCTCTCCGGCAACGAACCGCTAACAGAACTACCATGTGCCTACGATAGCCATCGCCAATAAGCCACCAGAGCACAAGTTACGCAGTAGCCGAGTGAAGAGGAGCAAGAGCTCCTCTCACGAAAAAATACAGTCTATTTTTTTTTACTGAATATTTTCTCAAAAACACTTGCCTACATCGGGGAAACTCCGTATCTTCGCCCTGTCGGAGTCAGTCTACAGTGCCACACGGCGTCGCACCCTGTCGACGACACACAGCCACCACTCCGCACGGACAGCGCACCGGTGGGAGGAAGCTGTAAAGAGAATTTGAACATAAACAACTATCACAAACTAAAACAAAAAGAATGAAACAAACATGGCTCACAATGGCAGCCCTTGCCCTCATCATGGCAAGCTGCTCGTCCAACGAGGACAACCTCCCCGTGGACCTTACGGACACACCCATCACGGTGAACGCATCCGTCAACCCCATCGCAGCCTCGCCGACAGTGCGTAGCGGCGGAGACACTGGCGGCATGAGCACAAGCAACCTGTATCAGTTCAACCTCACGATTACGAACCCAGACAACGGCAACTACTCGTACAGCGTGGTGATGAAACCCACCTCCAACGGTTGGCAGGCATACGACTCCGACAACAACGTGAAGCAGATGCTCTGGGCCAACAGCACGACTCCGGTGAAAGTGAAAGCCTCCACCTTCGCCATTACCGACCGGGACCTCGAACTCACAGTCAACGAGAACCAGTCCGATGAGGAGGGCACAGGTCTGAGAGCCTCTGACCGCCTGATGTGGGACAACGACAACCAAGCCCCCAGCGCCAATGGCATCAACGTGGAGTTCGACCACATCATGGCGAAGCTCAACATCAACGTCACCTTGGGCAACGAGTACAACCTCCAGGAAAACCCCATCCAGTCTGTCGTCATCGGCGGCACCAAGACCAAAGGATCCTTCCACCGCACCCGCGGATGGACCGTGGACGACGCCACCGCAGCCGCCAATGTGAAAGCCCACGACAAGGATGCATGGACTAGCGGCGACGCACCCAAAGCCCAGTACGAGGCCATCCTCGTGCCGCAGGTCCTGAAGGCAGGCACATTCAGCGTCACCTTCACCATCAACAAGAAGACCTACACCTGGACCTACGCCGGAGCCGACAAGACAATGGAGAAAGGCAGCTGCTACACGCTGGAGCTGAAAGTCGGTAAGGACAAAGTGGAAGGCGTCAGCCTCACACCGACCCCATGGGTATCAAACGGCAGAGCCGACTTGGCAACCGACTAATAGATAGGTAAAAAACCTTTGATTTAGTGACCAAAGCAAGTAAAGAAAACAAAGACAAATGAAAACATTGAACAAACTATACATCGTGGCGGCTGCGGCACTCAGCCTCACCGCCTGCAACGACGACAGCTACCTCGACGCCTTTCAGGGCGACCCCAACGCCGTACGCTTCAGCGTCGGAATTGCCGACGACAGTCAGGCAACGCTACAGACGAAAGTCAACACCTTCGACGACGTCAATGTCAACTCCGCCTTCGAGGACGGTGACGAAGTGACAGTCTCCGCCGGCGACCAAGAAGCCGTCACCTACAAACTCTCCGGTGGCGCGTGGGTGCCCGGTAGCGCCAACTACCTCATCTGGAAGACCGAGGACAACCTGCAGTTCAACGCCTTCTACCCCGCTAGCGGCAACAACGCCTCCATGACCACCTTCACCCAACCCACCAGCTTCAGCAGCGTGGCGGATCTGAAGGCTGCCGACTACATGACCTTCAGCGGTCCCAAGAGCCGCTCCGAAGGCGAGACAGTGGCCCTCCAGATGGAGCGTAAGATGGCCCGCGTCATCTTCGTGGTAGACAACGTGAACAATCAATACCAGACGTTCACCGCCAAATCCATCACGATGAACATCAACTCCAAAGGCTACAAGGACGGAGCCGTGGAGGCTGGAGCTACCACCATCACCACCTTGCCGCAGGAGAATAGCAAGAAATTCTACGCCCTGGTGACACCTACCACCAAAGTGAACGCAGAGTTCCTCACCATCGACGGCACCGCTGACGGAACCGATGTCACCCTGAAGATTACCGGCATCCCCGAGATGAAAGCCGGCAACAGCTACACCTACAACCTCACCATCGGCAAGACCGTGGCCAAGGTTTCCGGCGTGCAGATAAAGGCATGGAACGATGGTGGCGTGATAGACAACGGCACGGGCGTGGCCGAGGAAGTAGTGGTCAAGAACTATCCGTACGCTGACGCCACCACACACACCATCTACACCAACGCCGTGGGACAGATTACCACAGACTTGGTTAACCAAGCTTTAAGCACCAGTCAGACGCTGGCCGTCAACGGTCCGATAAATGGGCTTGACTGGAAAACCATTACAGACGCTGACAACGTGGAATACACTTCCATCGACCTGTCCCAAAGCCACCACAAATAATAGTACTGTAATAGACTTTGATTACAGTTGTTTCAATACAACCCTTACGTCCGTGACGCTGCCGCCAACCGTGACGATTGCCAATGGTTTCAGCGGTTGCACAGCTTTGCAGAATCTGACTTTCCCGAGCCATATTACCGCCATCGGACCAAGAGCGTTCAAAGGTTGCACAGGACTGAACACCATAACTTTCGAAGGAGAGATTACCACAATTGATATTAGTGCTTTCGAAGGTTGCACAAATCTTCATCAAGCGACTTTCACATGCAATGAAGTCACAGTCGGAGCATCTGCTTTCAAAGACTGTACATATTTGCAGAACGTGACTTTCAACGGCACCGTAAAATCTCTTGGAGCTGGTGTCTTCCATAAATCAGGAGCGTATTGTAATACTGTTATTGATCTGAAGAAGTGTAATACTCTGCCTACTACTGATAACGGCAATCCTTGGTGGGACACTACTTCATCAGATAATTATTCTTCTGTTTCTTCTGTGTATCAAAAGGATATCCATGTAAGCAGCAACGCCTATGACGTATTCGATCAAAATTGGGGAAGCTATATGAATGACTTGTACATAATTATTAACATTTGACCATCGTCTTGCCCCACGGTGCCCATTCGCTCCGCCGGATGCGGCCCGCTATAAAACATTCAGCAAGAAGCTCCTCCACCGCGGGGGAGCTTCTTCTGCGTTTATGAGGGTAACTTGTCTGTCATAAGTTTGTCATTCTCAACGCAAAGACGTAACTCTGCAACGGAAACAGGAAACACACGGCAGCGTATGAAACGCCCTATCCGAATGCAGGCATTCGGGAAATCCATCCTCGTGGGACACCCACCGCTGCTACCTCGATGGCCGCAAAGACCTCTTCGGGCATTTTCACCCACGCACGCAAACATTTCGGCGAATTTATTTGGAGGAGAGCCAAATAATCGCTTCCTTTGTGGCGATATGACACACAGAAGTCACATATTCGCAATCGCTTCACGCTTCGTGAACATCAAGAAGCGCGACGAATTCCTTTCCTGACTCAGGTAAGGTGAGGCCGCCCGTCCGGGCATCGGCCTGCTTATCCCCCGTACGTACATCCATTTCCGACAGACTCCGTCGAGGTGACGACTCATCGCCCGCCCACAACGCTTGCGTACGGCGGCGTGCAGCGTCGCTATGGCGGCTTCTACAGAATTTCCTTTTATCGCTAAACCTTATAAACTATCAATCATGGAATTACCATTTGCAGAATCTTACAAAATCAAGATGGTGGAGAACATCCACAAGAGTACACGCCAAGAGCGCGAGGCATGGATTCGCGAGGCACACTACAACCTCTTCAACCTGCGCAGCGACCAAGTGTTCATCGACCTGCTGACCGACTCCGGCACAGGTGCCATGAGCGACCGCCAGTGGGCCGCCATGATGACCGGCGACGAGAGCTACGCCGGCGCACGCTCCTACTACGAGATGAAACGAGCCATCAAGGAGGTGATGGGCTTCGACTATTTTCTGCCCACACACCAGGGCCGAGCTGCCGAGAACGTGCTCTACTCGTCGCTGCTGAAGGCGGGCGACATCGTGCCCGGCAACTCACACTTCGACACCACGAAGGGCCACATCGAATTCCGCAAGGCCGTGGCCGTGGACTGCACCATAGCCGAGGCGGGCGACACCCAGTTGGAGCTGCCCTTCAAAGGCAACATGGACTTGCAGAAGCTGGAGGACGTGATGAAGCAATATCCCGCCGAGCGGATTCCCATGGTGGTGCTCACCGTCACCAACAACACCGCCGGCGGACAACCCGTGTCGATGGAAAACATCCGCGGCATCAGCGCCCTGTGCAAGAAGTATGGTGTGCGCCTGCAGATTGACTCAGCCCGCTTCGCCGAGAACGCCTACTTCATCAAGACCCGCGAGCCGGGCTACGCCGACAAGAGCATCAAGGAGATCGTGCGCGAAATGTTCTCCTACGCCGACATCGCCACCATGTCCAGCAAGAAGGACGCCATCGTCAACATGGGCGGATTCATCGGATTCAAGGATGAGGAGTTGTGGCGCAAGTGCCAGATGTTCTGCGTGATGAACGAAGGCTTCGTCACCTACGGCGGAATGTCGGGCCGCGACATGAGCGCCCTGGCACAAGGTCTGGACGAAGGCACGGAGTTCGAATACCTGGAGACGCGCATCAAGCAGGTGGCCTACCTGGCCTCGAAGCTCGACGAGTACGGCATTCCATACCAACGCCCTGCCGGCGGACACGCCATCTTTGTGGACGCCAAGAAGGTGCTCACCCACGTGCCGAAGGAGGAGTTCCAGGCGCAGACCCTGGGCATAGAGCTCTATCTGGAAGCCGGCATCCGGGGTGTGGAGATAGGCGCCATACTTGCCGACCGCGACCCTGTGACGCGCGAGAACCGCTATCCGACCCTGGAGCTGCTTCGCCTGGCAATCCCGCGCCGCACCTACACAAACAACCACATGGACGTGATTGCCGCCGCCTTGAAGAACGTGTTCGACCGCCGTGAGCAGATAACCCACGGCTACAAGATCACGAAAGAGCTGCCCATCATGCGTCACTTCACCATCGAGTTGGCTCCCGCAACCGAGTAAAGCCAGGCAGAAACCGCCCGTTGCAAGGGGCTGCCGGAACAGGCCCCTTGCAACGCATCTGTTCCTACGAGGAGAGCCGTTGCGGGCGATAAAGAGATATTTATAGCTGTAATAATTATTCAGGTTCCGCAAGTAATGGCAACCGATAAATGAGAGGTTATGGCTCTGCGAGAAGAGACCCTAGGGTCTCGGGGCGTTGAGCCTAGGGTCTCGGGCCATTAAGCCTAGGCTCTCGCACAGTTGAGCCTAGGGTCATTTTCGCCCACCCCTACCAATCGCGGTTGCGCATTCGGGAACTATGATAAAATGTAATAAAGAGGGCTCTCGGCTCAAACGTGGAGTCGGCAAGGCATCCGACAGAAGCCTCCGCCTCCCGTTTGGGCCGATTCGTTATGGAGGTGGCGTAGCGGTCGACGAAATGGGGCCGTTGGTCAAATAGTCGTGTTTTCTTTTTGTATTCTCGAAATTTATCCTTTGCTTTGTGGGTGAATAGCGCCGCGCGGGGGACAAATGCGCCTCCCCGCAGGCGACAGACGAACGACGTTTAACTCTAAAACATAGATAACATGAAAAAGTATTTAGCAGAAATGTTCGGTACGATGGTACTGGTGTTGATGGGATGTGGCAGTGCCGTGTTCAACGGCGGTTGTGGAACGATGCCCCAGGTGCTGACGGTGGCTTTCGCCTTCGGTCTGGCAGTGGTGGCTATGGCCTACACGATAGGCGGTGTCTCCGGTTGCCACATCAACCCGGCCATCACGCTGGGCTGCCTCCTGTCGGGCCGCATCAGCGGCAAGGATGCCGGCATGTACATGATTTTCCAGGTGATAGGTGCCTTCATCGGCTCGGCCCTCATCTACCTTGTGGTGTCTAACGTGGACGCAGCCTCGGCAGGTTACATCGCCGCCAGTGGCGACTTTGCCACCACCACGGGAGCCAACGCTTGCCAGGCTGGCGTCAGTGTCACGGGCGGTCTGTTGGCGGAGATTATCTTCACGGCCGTGTTCGTGCTGGTGGTGTTGGGCACTACGGACAGCAAGAAGGGTGCCGGCAACTTCGCAGGCCTTGCCATCGGTCTCTCCCTGGTGCTGGTTCACATCGTGTGCATCCCCCTTACGGGAACGTCTGTCAACCCGGCCCGTTCCATTGCTCCCGCCGTGTTCGCCGGTGGCGAGGCTTTGGCCCAGCTGTGGATTTTCATCGTAGGTCCCTTCATCGGTGCCGTGGTGGCCGCGCTGATTTGGAAACTCATCGGCTCAGAGGAGAAGTAACATCCGACATTTACAATCAAAGAAATCAAACGGCAAGAGGAGCTTCCCCACGAAAAGGGAAGGTTCCTCTTGTTTGTTTTCGGGAAAACTAAAGATATTTTTGAATAGCTTGCTTCAACTCTTCTTGATAATCATATATTTCGTCAAGAGAGGAAATTTTGTGCTTTGTTTCATTCTTATCGCAGGCAAAAATGCCTATTGATTTATTACTTGTATTAAAGTACAGACGACAAATTGGTTTCCTGTTGTTATCATCACAGAAGATAGGTAAACGTACTATTTTCGAGATTAATCTCAAGAAAAGGAGTATCATCCATTATATTTGTCTGTGCAAGATCTGTATAGAATCTGTAGATAATGCCATTAGTTAGGACTCCGAACTTTGCCTTTGAAGCGACAAAATACTTTTGCAACTGTGTACTATGTAAGTCCAAGTCTTGCCCCCAATGTTTACATTCAAACAATATGATAGGTTCGCCATCCTTCATAATGGCGTAATCGATTTTATCTCCCTTCTTCTTCACAAGGTCACAATCCATTTCGGGAACTACTTCAAGAGGGTTGAATACATCATATCCCAACATTTGAATAAACGGCATGATAAAAGCATTTTTTGTAGCTTCTTCCGTGGCAATTTGGTCTTTTAGCTTTTCTACTCGATCAGCTAATTGCTTTATTTAGTCCTTAAAATCCATAGAAAAGATGTCTTTAATAAGTTATTACTAAAGAAATACCAACTAACACTAAATAAAACAGCTTCAGCTGCTTTATTCGCAAAGATACATTGTTTTTCCTTCTAATGAAATAATTTAATTCATTTATTTGAATAAAGGCCAGCGGAACAACCACTTGCGCGTTCCAGAAACCATTCCCACATTTACCCCTACTCTGAATTCTAAAAATGAATGGCAGTGTCGCTCCGCTGAATCGTGGGCAGGAGCGGAAGCGGTGATAAACAAAAAGGACAGGTCCGAGGACGCACAAAAGCGAATCCACAGACCTATCCTACAATGATAAACGGAGCGTCAGCGCTTGTCTGGAATGCCGTAATCGGCCCAACGCTCCTGAGGGTAATAGCCTTTGAGGGTCTTCTTCACTTCAGAGTAAGCCGTACGTACCGAGTCCATGGTCTCGTTCATCTGCCTTACCTTAGGTGCCAGTTCCATACGGAGTTTCTCCACTTCATCGCTCTGCTGGATG
The DNA here is from genome assembly GCA_963643925.1 of Bacteroidaceae bacterium. Classification (GTDB taxonomy): domain Bacteria; phylum Bacteroidota; class Bacteroidia; order Bacteroidales; family Bacteroidaceae; genus Phocaeicola_A. The sequence continues at coordinate 20,918 of CAVINS010000047.1, read as the reverse complement.
AGGACGTTCAGCGCCTGTTCCATCTGCTCTATCTCGGCGTTTGTGACTCCACGTTCACCCGATTCGCTCACGTGGCGGCGCAGTCCCTGGATGAGGTTGCGGCTCTTCTCAATCTGAATTTCTAATGTCTTTGTCATAGTTTTATTTGTTTGTTATGTGTACATTGTTTTATACTTCTTTCTTTACAAAGATAGGAAACAATCGCATTTTGTCGAACCCATGGAATGGCCGTTTTTGTGATTTTTTAAGTCGTGAGCGACTATGTATTTAACGTTCGTTTAGGCTATCAGATGAGACGCACACCCTTATCGTTCGCATGAGTCCACACAATCGATTGTGTGAGCCAAAACAATCGATTGTATAAGCCAAAACAATTAGATTGTTTTGCCCAAAACCAAGCATGGTATTTCCCCACAGCAAGGAAGGAAGTTGTCAGGGACAAAGAAGGAGCGGACAAAGAGGTACAGAGAGATAGCGGGAATCAGAAAGCGGCCCCTGGCGTAAGGGCATAAAAAAAGGGTCAACGCCTTGACCCAACCTTTTGTTAACCTTAAATCTAATACTATGAAAAACACATTGCAAAGGTACGCATCTTTCACTACATACCAAACAATCCAAGAAAAAAGGCATGTTATATAACACCTTTTAAAGAATCATTCCTCCCAACCCCACCTTTATTAAGGTTCGTTTTCATTCGGAAAGGGAAATTTAATAGGACACCCAACCTACATCGGCCACAGGAGACGACATCGCCAATGGGGCGGAGAAGAGTGGAATGGAAGCTCCTACCCCTCTAACACACCGCCGAGCACGATGAAGCCCATGGAGCCTCGAAGCGCAAGAACCACCGGAGAGGAAGACGGATAGAAAGCCCTATCGGATGGAACTCGAGAGCCTCGAAGCACAAGAATCACCGGAGAGGAAGACGGATAGAAAGTCCTATCAGATGGAACTCCAGGGGCGACGGCGCAGAGGGAGCCCGTCAGACCTCCACCACCAGGCCGTCGTAAGCGAAGTGAGCGTGGGGCGGAAGCTGAAGCTCCGCCTCGGCATGGAGACCGATGTGGTGACTCATGTGGATGAAGTAGGTCTCCTTGGCGGCAACACGGGCGGCGAACTCGAGGGCCTCGGAGAGCGACATGTGAGTCCAGTGCTCCTTGAAACGAAGGGCGTTGACGAAGAGGCAGTCGAGATGCTGCAGGTAAGGGAGCTCCTCGTCGGGCATGGTCTTCATGTCGGTGATGTAGCCCACGTCGCCTATGCGGAAGCCCAGGATGGGCATGGGGCCGTGCATCACACGCAAGGGAGTGACGGCAGTGCGACCTATGTGGAAGGTCTCGTGGGGACGGATGTCGGTGAGGGTAACCTTGGGAGCTCCGGGATAGCGCTCGGCAGCAAAGCAGTAGGGCATCTGTATGCGCAGGCGGTCGGCAGTGTGGGCCTCGGCGTAGAGGGGCACGTCGCCAAAACGACTGAAGGGACGCAGGTCGTCGATGCCGCCCACGTGGTCGTAGTGTTCGTGGGTGATGAGTACGCCATCGATGCGGGCAAACTCCAGGGGCATAATCTGTTGGCGGAAGTCGGGACCGCAGTCGACCAGGATACGCTCGGTGCCGGTGTCGAACAGCGACGAGCAACGCAGCCGATGGTCGCGACTGTCGGCCGACGTGCAGACGGCGCAACGGCAACCAATCTCCGGGACCCCCGTGGAGGTTCCACTTCCCAAAACGTGTATTTTCATCTGTAGTCTTTCTATCTTTTTCACAGAACGTTCCCCTTCGGGAAGAATCCTCCCCTCCACATAAGAACGTCCTTCCATATTATATACTCCATAGTCCAACGGCCGCCTCCGGAAAGAATCCAACCTCTTCCAAAAGAAGGAAGTCGTCGATTCTTTATCTTTCAGACGTCAACTTCGGGAGAAATCTTCTCTCCACCAGATAACGCCCTACCATATTCTTTATTCCATAAGTCCAACGGCCGCCTTCGGAATGATTCGAGCCTCTTCCAAACGAAACTCCAAGGGGGGAATTTTCCGAGGCGAAGGGCTCTTCCTCACTCCCCTATCACATTGACTTCGGGGCGTATCTCTATGCCGAACGTGTCGCGGACGGAACGCACCACAGCGTCCGCCAGCTGAAGCACCTCGCGTCCGGTGGCCCCTCCAAGGTTCACCAGCACCAAGGCTTGTGCGGCGTGCACTCCGGCATGGCCCATGGACTTGCCCTTCCACCCACAGCGGTCTATCATCCATCCGGCAGGAATCTTCACGTGGGCGGAATCCACCTCGTAGTGCGGGAGATCGGGATAGCGGACCTTCAACCGCTCGTAGACAGAGCGCTCCACCACGGGGTTCATGAAGAAACTGCCGGCGCTGCCCAACTCACTGGGGTCGGGAAGCTTCGCCCGACGCACACGGATGACGGCCTGGCGCACCATGGCGACACTGATCCGGCTTCCATCAGTGGGCAGAGCGGAACGGAGGTTGCCATAGTCGAGCCGCAGCTGTGGGCGTTTGTCGAGGCGGTAGGTGACGTGGGTGACGATGTAAAGACCACGCCACTCGCCTTTGAAATGACTCTGCCGATAGCCATAGCCACACTCACTGACGGAGAACGTGCGGGCAAGGCCTTGACGGTCCACCACCTCCACACTGTCGATGAGGTCCTTCACCTCCACACCGTAGGCACCGATGTTCTGCACAGCACTGGCGCCCACCTCGCCGGGGATGAGCGAGAGATTCTCCGCCCCACCCCATCCGCGAGCCACGCAGCGGTCCACGAAGTCGTCCCACACCACGCCGGACCCCACACGGAGCCACACGTGGGCATCGTCCTCGCGCACCACGGCCTCGTCGAGGATACGGGAGTGGAGCACAATGCCGTCGAAACGACAAAGGAAGAGCAGATTGCTGCCGGCGCCGATGTGAAGCACCCGAGCGTCAGGTGCGAGCGTGGCAAGCACCTGACGGAGCTCGTCCACCGACCCATACTCTATCCACTCACGGGCCTCAACGTCCATGCCGAACGTGTTGTGGCCCAACAACGGGAAGTTTGTCTGTCTGCTTATCATAACGGTTTCTCCTGGGGAAAAGGCGGGCTCAGTTGCTCAGGTCGTCGAACTGCACCAGCCGCCAGCTGTCGCCTACCTTATTAAAATAGAGTGTATTGTTGAATCCGTTGCCTATGCCGCGCAGGTCGATGATGGCACGGCGGGCGTCGGCACGGTAGCTTTGTCCATAGTCGATGTTGGTCATGCGAGCGGTGGGCAACAGAGGGCGAAAGGCGAACCACTGGTCCCTGTCGATGACGCTCTCCAGCACCTCGAACTCGTCGTCGGGGTCGGGCGAAACGAACTTCAGCGACGTGGCGACATGGTTGCTCTGGAACGCCGAGTCGTTGGCAAACTGGTAGAAGAACCGCAGGAAGTCATCATAGGGTTTCTCCTGGGTAGACTCTTGCACGATGTCCGTAAGCTTCCACAGGCCCTGTTCGCGGAAGAAGTTGTATTTGCGGATTTCGTTGTCCGCCAAGTAAATCCACTCCACGGACACGGAGTCGAGGGAGATGTCCTTCTCGAGGTCCATGTCCTCCTCGTGCTGATAGAATAAAGTATAGTATGCCTCATTGGTGAAGAGGGAGTCGTGCTCCCAATCTTTCTTCTCGATGAACTGCAGCTTGCCGTCGATGAGACAAGGCAGCGGGAAGACGGTGCGCCGCTTCTGCAAGCGCTCGTTGCCGGCGTAGTTGTAGATGAAATCGTCGAACAACTCATCAGCGTTGCGGGGAATGGCTGCGACCTCGGCCAGGGAGTCGGCCATGGCCAAAGAATCGATCACCTCCAGCAGGGTGGAGTCCGCGTCGGAGGGGACATCGGAGGGTACCTTGTCCCTGCGCGTATGGCAGGCGCACCAACACAGTCCCATAAGGACGAACATAAGTAAAGTTCTCATAACTCTCAAAATTGGTGCAAAAATACCTCTTTTATTTGAAATGAGATACATTATTCGGTTTAAATAACTACCTTTGCTCCGCTTTATTCCTTCCTTGCGGCACAGGCATCATCGGGAAGGCCCGAAACAGCCCGCGCCGCACGCTATCGGAAGAGGGCGAGAGAACTGTGTAAAATAATAAATATCAATATAATAAATATGATTGAGAAAATTCAACAGCTGATGGCAGAGGTGGACACACTCACTGCCAATAACGCAGAGGAACTGGAAGCGCTCCGCATCAAATACTTGAGCAAGAAGGGAGCCATCAGCGAACTCATGACAGAATTCCGCAGCGTGCCGGCCGAGAGCAAGAAGGAAATCGGTCAGAAGCTGAACGTGCTGAAAACGAAAGTCCAGGACAAGATAGCCGAGCTGAAGGAGGCTTTCGAAAGCAAGGACAACCAGAACGAGGGACTCGACCTCACCCGCACGGCCTATCCCGTGAAGCTGGGCACACGCCACCCGCTCTCCATCGTGAAGAATGAGATTATCGACATATTCGCCCGCCTGGGATTCAGCATCGCCGAAGGACCCGAGGTGGAGGACGACCTGCACGTATTCACCAAGCTGAACTTTGCCGCCGACCATCCGGCACGCGACATGCAGGACACCTTCTTCATAGAGTCCAACGACGCGGACGTGACGAAGAACGTCATCCTGCGCACCCACACCAGCAGCGTGCAGGTGCGCGTGATGGAGAACGCACAGCCGCCCATCCGCATCATCTGTCCGGGGCGCGTGTACCGCAACGAGGCCATCAGCTACCGAGCACACTGCTTCTTCCACCAGGTGGAGGCGCTCTACATCGACAAGGACGTGTCCTTCACCGACCTGAAACAGGTGCTGCTGCTCTTCGCCAAGGAGATGTTCGGCAACGACACAAAGATCCGTCTGCGTCCGTCATACTTCCCCTTCACTGAGCCGTCCGCCGAGATGGACATCAGCTGCAACATCTGCGGCGGCAAGGGATGTCCATTCTGCAAAGGCACCGGTTGGGTGGAGATTCTGGGCTGCGGCATGGTGGACCCCAACGTGCTCGAAGCCAGTGGCATCGACAGCAAGGCCTACAGCGGCTACGCTCTGGGAATGGGCATCGAGCGCATCACCAACCTGAAGTACCAGGTGAAGGACCTGCGTCTCTTCTCGGAGAACGACACCCGCTTCCTGAAAGAGTTTGAGGCTGCCAACTAAGTGGAGCCTCGCCAGGAGCGACCTTCGCCCGAAACAATTCGGCCGGATGGCGAGGAACATCCGAATGACATTATTCCGGATATTCGGAAGCCGATAAAAAGGTCCGAGTATCCGGAATCTTCTTTTTTGGGAGAGGACGAACGGCCCCGAAGCACGACAGGGTGCGGAGCACACTATTCAAGCTCCGTAAGTATCCCTATTTCGTGGGCACATTCGGACACCCCAAATATGAAAAACAAGAAGAAAGTCTGATGCGACATGAAGCACGACGTGCCACGAAAGATTTTGAGAAGATGAAGAAACAAGAACTTTACGACCGAGTGGTGGAATACTTCCGGACAGCAATGCCCGTGGCCGAGCCGGAGCTGACGTACAGCAACCCCTACGAGTTGCTGGTGGCAGTCATCCTCTCCGCCCAATGTACCGACAAGCGGGTGAACATGGTGACCCCACGACTGTTCCACGACTATCCCACCCCGGAAACCCTGGCGGCGGCACAGCCGGAGGTGATTCACGAATACATCCGCAGCGTGAGCTACCCCAACAACAAGGCAAAGCACCTGGTGGGGATGGCAAGGATGCTCGTCAGCGAGTTTGGCGGCGAGGTGCCCGCCGACCTTGACCAACTGACGCGACTGCCAGGCGTGGGACGGAAGACGGCGAACGTCATCCAAGCCGTCATCTTCCACAAAGCTGCCATGCCCGTGGACACACATGTGTTTCGCGTGAGCCACCGCCTGGGCCTCGTGCCCGACCGCTGCACCACCCCACTGAGTGTGGAGAAGGAGCTGACACGCCACATCCCCGACGAGTGGATTGCCCTGGCCCACCACTGGCTGCTGCTGCACGGACGCTACACCTGCACCGCCCGCGCACCCCACTGCACCGACTGCGGCTTGCAAATGCTATGCAAACATTACAAAAAGACGATGGTTGTGACACTCGCGGCAACGGAATGACGAGAAATTTCCATAAAATACCATATATAAACACATTCCACTTGCAAGGTAATGCAAATATTTTCCTAACTTTGCGCATAGAAAAACGATAGGTATTTTTTAAACACTAAAACATAACGATTATGCAAACAATTGACAACTTCAATTTTGCCGGTAAAAAGGCATTTGTACGTGTTGATTTCAATGTGCCCGTGGACGAGAACTTCAACATCACCGATGACACTCGTATCCGCGCCGCACTGCCCACTCTGAAGAAAATCTTGGCCGACGGCGGTAGCCTCATCATCGCTTCGCACATGGGTCGTCCCAAGAAAAACCCGGACCCCAAATACTCTCTGAAACATATCCTCGCTCACGTGTCTGAGCTGCTGGGCGTGAACGTACAGTTCGCCGAGGACTGCCAAAAGGCACAGGCACAGGTAGCCGCCCTGAAACCGGGTGAAGCCCTGTTGCTGGAGAACCTCCGCTTCTACGCTGAAGAGGAAGGCAAACCACGTGGCTTGGCCGACGATGCCAGCGACGACGAGAAAGCAGCCGCCAAGAAGGCTGTGAAAGAGAGCCAGAAGGAATTCACAAAGGTGTTGGCAGCTTACGCCGACTGCTATGTGAACGACGCCTTCGGTACAGCTCACCGCGCACACGCCTCTACGGCCCTCATCGCCAACTACTTCGACACCGACCACAAGATGTTCGGTTACCTCATGGAGAAAGAGGTGAAGGCTGTTGACAAAGTGATGAACGACATCAAACGCCCGTTCACAGCCATCATGGGAGGATCCAAGGTTTCCACAAAAATTGAGATCATCGAGAACCTGCTCACCAAGGTGGACAACCTCATCCTGGCAGGCGGTATGACCTATACATTCATGAAAGCCCAGGGCGGCAAAGTCGGCAACTCCATCTGCGAGGACGACAAACTCGATCTGGCTCTCGACATCATCAAGAAGGCTAAAGAGAAAGGCGTGAACCTGGTGCTCGCTACCGACACAAAGGCTGCCGACGCTTTCTCCAACGACGCCAACACACAGATTGTTCCCTCAAAGAACATCCCCGACGGATGGGAAGGTCTGGACATCGGTCCCGACTCTGAGAAGGCTTTCGCAAAAGTGATCGAAGGCTCGAAGACCATCCTGTGGAACGGACCTACAGGCGTGTTCGAGTTCGACAACTTCACATCCGGCTCACGTGCCGTAGGTGAGGCCATCGTAAAAGCCACCAAAGAGGGTGCGTTCTCACTCGTGGGCGGCGGCGACTCAGTAGCTTGCGTCAACAAGTTCGGCTTGGCAAGCGGCGTGTCTTACGTGTCGACCGGCGGTGGCGCTCTGCTCGAGGCTATCGAAGGAAAAGTGTTGCCAGGCATCGCAGCTATCAAGGGATAAATTCCAATTGATTTTATATAGTTTTAGAGAGACTGCCTCTACTTTTCGGTTCTGGCAGTCTCTTTTTTCACCCCATCCGCCTGAGCGCGACAGTTTCCGTAGACGGATGGTTTCCAGTATCAACAACAAAAAACGGAATCAACTTTGAAAAATCATTTATCATCTACAATATACCAATCTGAAGGAATCAGAATGAGACACTTACCGTTTATAATTGTGGCCATCGTCGGCCTGACGCTGACAGTGGCTTGCCGGACGACAGACAAGAAGTCCGACGCTGTGCCCGACAACGCATTGAAGATAGGCTATCTGCCATCGGCGGACGCGCTGCCCTATATGGTGGCAGAGCAGATGGGCGTGTACGACTCGCTGGAACTGGACGTGCGATTCGTGTCCATGGGCGACCCCGTGGAGCGCGACACCACATTCATCCATCACGGCACGGACGGCCTACTGCTGTCGCTGACGGAGAGTTGCCGCTTGCAGCAGGACAGCGTGGACATAGTGCCCGCGGCAGCCACCGTGAACAACGCCTACCTGATGGTGCCCTACGACTCCAACTTCGTCAGTCTGAAATACCTCTACGGGAAAACCGTCGGACTGCACCTCTACAGCAGCGACCACCAGTTTATGGACCACGTGATGGAGCGCGGACAAATGACCTCGGAGGACGTAAACCTGATAAACATCGGCAACGCGAAGACACGGTTGCAGATGCTGCTGAACGGACAGCTGGACGCCGCCGTGTTGCCCGACCCGCAAGCAACCTACGCACGGGCGGACTCGTGCATCCTGCTGGCGGTGTCTGCTGTCTACGGGACGGAGCACGACGTGTTGGCATTCTCCGACTCCACCCTACTGCAACGTGAGGACGAAATCCGACGACTCATCATAGGCTACAACTTGGCAGTGGACTACATGAACCAACAACCCGCAAGCCAATGGCTCCGTGCCGCCTCCACCCGCATGGGACTCCCCACCGACAGTCTGAACCAGAAGCGAGCGTCCTTCGCCCACATAACCTCTATCACACCCCAAATGAAGGCAGACACGCAAGAGTGGATCAACAGCAAAGAACTGCTGCCTCGCAAACAGGGCAACTTCCGGACAGCGAACATCGACCTCGAGAACTAAGGGCACAAGACCGAATGGAACCTCAATTCGAAGGTAAAACCCATTCTTAAAGGGAATTCGGTTTGAAGATAAGCTCCCGAAAGAATGGAACTAAGACTTGAAGGTAAGCCCCCGACCGAAGTATCCCCCATCGGAAAAGTAAAAGTGGGAATGGAAAAACTATAAATAACCAAAGAAACGAACCAAAGAAAATACCATGAATAACAACGATTTGCAAAAAGCTTACTATAAGATACTCGATTGTCTCACTGATGAAAGGCTCTTATCGGCCCTGGAAGTGATGGGCGAGCTGGCGAAAGAAGCCGACAACCCCAACGCACAGGCCGAACTGGACGAACTATACACCTCCTACAAGTATATGCTCAGCTACTACGAGCAAGGCATAAACGACCCGGAACGGACAAGGATATTCAATGTACTGATGGACAAAGCCGCCAAGCTGAACGCCAAGCTGCTGCGCTCAGCCGACTCACGCAACTCGCAGTTGTTCTATTGGCAATGCGCCCGCCAACGCAAAGCGAGAAGTCTGGGTGACTATCAGCGCGCACTGGAGTCGTACACCGAGAACCTAGCCCTGATGGAGCTGGCGAACGCAAATGCCCTGCAGACCGATACCAAACGCGGCAAACTGCGGGCGGACCACGAACGAACGGTGCAGGAGATGTTCACCGACGTGTGGACATCGGACTTTTGGCAGGACATAGACCTGGCGGAGGCACGCTCGCTGATGCTATCCACCTTAGTTCCGACGAGCGACATTGTCATGCTGGTGAGCGCCGTCACGCTGGGCCTACTGAAGACGTTCGACGCCCAGAAATACCTTTTCTTGATGGACGCTTACTTTCACGACGACGAGCTGGTGAGCCAACGCGCCTTGCTGGGCTTCGTCATAGTCTACTTCCACTGCAAACGAGAGATTCAGCTCGCGCCTGAACTGACAACCCGTATCGAGCAGCTCAAGAACGACCCATACTACAACGAAGATGTGACCGACGTATATCTGGAGATGATGCTCACCCTGGAAATAGACAAGATACGTGACACGTTGGAAAACAAAGTCTATCCGAACTTATACAACAACATGATGGATATGGCCAACAGTCCTGGAGGCATAAATCTCGAAGAACTGCTCTCGAAAGGCAACACAAATCCGGGACAGATCGACGAGACAACAAACCGCGACCTCATGCGCAACTTTTCAAAAATGGCGGGCGAGGGCGTGGACTTGAACTTCTGCAACTTCTCGCACCTGAAGAAGTACGACTTCTTCCGCGAGATGAGCAACTGGTTTCTCCCCTACGACCCTTTGCACTCGATGGTGACGAACGCCCTCAAAGGGGACCAAAAGAATCTGATGACATTCGCGAAAGCCATCGGGCACAACCCTACGTTTTGCGACTCAGACAAGTACTCGTTCATCTCGTTCACAATCACGATGCCCGAAGATTTAAAGCAAGCGTTCGTCCAACAACACGCCTTATTCAAAGTTCAGTCCGTGGAAGACAACCGCGATGCGCGCCTCTTCGCCCTACGCCGCAGCGTACATGATTACTACCGGTTCTTCAAGCTCTTCCCCAAGCACAATGAGTTCCCCGACCCATTCTTCACCCGTTACTTCGATTACTCAGACATCATATTGAACGAATTAACCAACGACCGCGAACCAATGATGGAAGTGGGCGATTATCTTCTCGAGAAGGAGTGTTTCGAGGAAGCTACACACTTCTACGCAAACAAATTACAACACGACGCCACTGACTTGGAATGCCTCGAGAAGATGGGAACTTGCTATGAACAGTTGCAGTTATACAGCAAGGCCATCGAGTATTTCAGCAAGGCTGAGCTTATGGACCCCAACAACGACCTCCTCATCCACAACCTGGCATTCTGCTACATGAGCGACTTGAAGTATCCAAAAGCCATCGATTATTACAAGCAACTGCTGCAAAAGGCTCCGGAAGAGGTTCGCTATCTCGAAGAGATCGCCGAATGCTACGAAGAGAACGGCGAATTGCAGAAGGCGCTGGAGGTGGACTACAAAATCCTTTACCTTGACGAGAACAACATGATAGCACTCAGCGGCACCGCCTGGATCAACTTCCAGTGCAAACAAGCGGAGAAGGCAGAGATGTACTACGACCGGCTGATGGAACACTATGCAGACGTGGTGGACAACTGCGACCTTATCCAGGCAGGTATGGTGGCATGGGTGCAAAGGAAATACGATAAAGCCGAGTCGCTCTTCGTCAAAGCCAGCAATTCGTTTGAAGACGGCATTGAGTCAGTATGCAGCTACATAGAGCGATTAGAGCCGGAGCTGATTGACAATGGCATCAACAAAGAGGAGTTTCCCCTGATGTACGACACCATCCGGCTAAAGTTCAAACATCAGAAGGAGCGCTAACTCAGCAACTATTTCCCACCCCTTTGGGGATTAGATTGGAATACGACAACAGAACCAAGAGCCAATAACAAAGCCGGAAGTTTGAAGCAGACAGCAAAATCGGAAGCCGAAAGCTTATAGTTTGGAGCCGATGACAAAGTCTGAAACTGGAAACCTATAATAAAGTGGCGAGTTTGTTGCCGATGAACATAACGTGCATACACAAAAAGGAGATACCGAACTTCTCAGTCCGACATCTCCATATATTACATAAATATTCACAATGCATTGTGGCATCTAAACCACTATATCTTTAGCCTAAGTATGACTTCAATAATTTGCTCTGAGGACTGCTACGGAGTTTACGTATAGCCTTCTCCTTAATCTGACGGACACGTTCGCGTGTGAGGCCAAACTTGTCACCAATCTCCTCGAGGCTCATCTCGCGATGGTCTATACCGAAGAAGGTCTGGATAATCTCTTTCTCGCGCGGAGTGAGTGTGCTGAGCGTACGGTCAATCTCCTCGGAGAGGGATTCACTCACCAACGTGTGGTCAGCCATGGGGGAATCGTCGTTCACAAGCACGTCAAGCAAGCAGTTGTCCTCGCCCTCCACGAACGACGCGTCCACTGATACGTGACGGCCGGAGACACGCAGGGCATCGGAAATCTTCTCTTCCTCCAAGCCAAGCTCGTCGGCAATCTCGCCGGCAGAAGCACGACGCTCGTTCTCCTGCTCAAACTTGGCCAACGCCTTGTTGATACGGTTGATGGAACCCACCTGGTTCAGCGGCAGGCGCACGATGCGCGACTGCTCCGCCAAGGCCTGCAGAATGGACTGGCGAATCCACCACACTGCGTAGCTGATGAACTTGAAACCACGGGTCTCATCGAACTTCTGAGCCGCTTTCACCAAACCGATGTTTCCTTCATCTATCAAATCGGCCAAACTCAAACCCTGATTCTGGTATTGCTTGGCAACGGAGACTACAAAACGAAGGTTCGCGCGCACCAACTTATCAAGCGCCACGTTGTCCCCCTTGCGGATTCGTTGCGCAAGTTCCACCTCTTCATCAACTGAAATCAGCTCCTCACGGCCTATCTCGCGTAGATAAGCTTCCAGTGAAGCGGTTTCACGGTTGGTTATACTTTTGTTGATTTTAAGCTGTCTCATTATCTATAGTTTCAAAATAGTTTGCAAAAGTAAAATTTATTTTTCTATTAAAAGTTGTGTATCTCAACAATATTTGTTAAAAGGACACAACTTCATTCCTGACCCGATTTGCACAAAAAGTGTACCAAACGGGGGATGTCACACTCACCGGACGGTTTGTCAGTCTTCCCTCCGGAACTTAGCCAACCCACTTCAGACAGTTCGTCGAAGGACGAAGACCATCTCTCATCTTTTCATAAGAAGCGAAAGGCCCACAGCCAGGCTCCTTTATGAGGCCAGTATCAGAATGATAGCCTGCCCGGCAAGGATACGGAGGAACATCGAGAGCGGATAGACCGTGGAATAACCTACGGAAGGCGCATCATTGCCCGAAGTCTGGTTGGAGTAAGCCAATGCGGGTGGGTCGGTGTTACTACCGGCAATAAGCCCCATCAGCGTGAAATAGTTGAGCTTGTAGCGCAGACGGGCAACCATGCCCATGATGAGCAGCGGGATGACGGTGATGAGGAAACCACAACCCACGTAGAGCAAGCCGTCGCCCTCCACCACCGTTTGTACGAAGTTGCCGCCCGCCTTGATGCCCACGCTGGCAAGGAACAGTACAAGACCTATCTCGCGTAGCATCAGATTGGCGCTCATGGTGGTGTAGGTCACAAGCTTCACCTTGTAGCCGAAGCGGCCGATGAGAATGGCCACGATGAGCGGACCGCCGGCGAGTCCCAGTTTTATAGGTGTCGGCATTCCCGGTATCATGATGGGCAGGCTACCGAAGAGTATTCCGATGAAGATTCCCACGAAGATGGTGACGATGTTCGGATGGTCGAGTCGCTTCAGCGAGTTACCCATCTTGGCGGCCAAGCGGTCCACAGCGTCCTGCGGGCCCACCACCATCACGCGGTCACCTATCTGCAGGGTGAGGTTGCGGCTGGCAAAGAGGTCCATACCGGAGCGGTTCACACGCGTCACGTTCACACCATACATGCTGCTGAAGTGCATCTGACCGAGGGTCTTGCCGTTGATGTCGGGTTGTGTGACGAGGATGCGGCGCGACACGAGGGGCGTGTCCTGCTTTTCCCAGTCCACCTCAATTTTGGAACCGATGAAGGCGATGATGGCCTCAGCGTCATCCTCGGCGCAGACCACGAAGAGCTGGTCGCCTACGTGGAACACCGAGTCGCTCTTGGGGATGCTCACATGCCCCTCGTGGAGCAGGCGGGAGCATACGAAGTCGCGTCCCAGGAAGACGCTCACCTGACCCAGGGTCTTGCCCTCGAGAGCAGAGTTGTGGAGTTCCAGGTGCATCATGTATGGTTTCAGATGTGGATTGGCTTCCTCCAGTTGCTGCAGGTCTTCCTCCTCCCTCTTCAAGTTGATGCGGCAGATGTAGCGCACGGCAATGATGGAACCGATGATGCCGATGACACCGAGGGGATAAGCACAGGCGTAACCCATGGCAATCTCAGGGCCGTGATAGTGAATCTGCGTCAGCGCCTCGTTAGCGGCACCGAGTCCCGGGGTGTTGGTGACGGCACCATAGAGAATACCGACCATCATAGGCAGTTCGACGCGTCCGCCCAGAATGTAGTAGAGGCCCAGTGCCACGGCAATGTTGAGCAGGATGATGCCCACGGCAATCAGGTTCATCGTGATTCCGCCCTGCTTGAAGGACGAGAAGAACGACGGCCCCACCTGCAGTCCGATACAGAAGACGAAAAGTATCAAGCCAAAGTCCTGGATGAAATTCATGATGGGCACGTTGCCCGTGAATCCGAAATGGCCGGCGAAGATGCCGGCGAAAAGAACAAACGTAACGCCCAACGACACACCGCCAAACTTGATTTTACCAAGCAACACACCTACGGCTATCACGAAGGAGTAAAGCAACACGATGTGGGCGATGGAATCCGGGTTGAATAGCAGGTTTTGCAGCCAATCCATAGAAACAATCTTTTATCTTTACACTTTTTTTGAAATCGGGCGCAAAGGTACTGAATTTCGCTCACACGCCACCATATTTATAGAAGATATTTTTCATAAAAAATGAAGCCTCCGCACCTGCTTTTTATCGTCTCTACGTCTGATGGGAAGCATCCACCATTTTCAATTTGACACTACAAGCTCAGACAGCACGCCTCCGACCATCGGTTTTCCTCCGTCCGCTGCCTCAGCAGAACGCAGATAGAGCCCATTCGGTGTCAGATTGAAAGCATCCTCCGAGAGGTAAAATCGAAGGCGAGAACAAAAAAAATGTAGAAACGGGTTGCGATTCTCAAGTAATTACTAACTTTGCCACAACATATACATGAAGAGCACGCGGGCAAAACGGCTCTCCCGGCACCGTCGTCGCCCTTACCACGCGGCGTACTGCGGCGGGTGGTTATGAACCTGGCTCTTCGCATAGCAAAAGACTTTTATTTAATCTAATTGTACAATAAACTATGGCAGATAGTAAAGAAAAACTCTTTTCAGACTTCGGACACGTGACCACCCAGGAATGGATGGACAAGATTACGGTGGACCTGAAAGGAGCCGACTATGAAAAGAAACTCGTTTGGAAGACCAACGAGGGATTCAAAGTGAAGCCTTTCTACCGTCAAGAGGATTTGGAAGGACTGAAAACAACCGACTCACTGCCGGGCACCTACCCCTACGTGAGAGGCATCAAGAAGAATGACAACACGTGGTTTATCCGCCAGGACATCGCTGTGCGCGACGCCAAGGAGGCCAATGCCAAAGCCCTGGACATCCTCAACAAGGGTGTCGACTCGCTCTGCTTCGCCATCAAGGGCAAGGACGTGAACACGCCCTTCGTGGAGACGTTGCTCGAGGGCATCCTGCCCGAGTGCGTGGAGTTGAACTTCAGTACCTGTCCGCGCCACAGCGTGGAGCTGGCCCACATTCTGGTGGACTATTTCCGCCGCAAGGGATACGACCTCAGCAAGCTGGTGGGTTCCATCCAGTACGACCCCATGGAGAAGATGATGAGCCGCGGTAAGGACCTGAGCGACTTCGCAGCCACCGCCAAGGAGTTGGTGGAGGCCGTGCGCGAGCTGCCGCAGTACCGCTGCATCGCCGTCAGCGCCCTCTCGCTCAACAACGCCGGTTCGTACATCTCTCAGGAGCTGGGCTACGCCTTGGCTTGGGGTAACGAGTACATGAACCAACTGACCGAAGCCGGCATCTCCGCCGACGAGGCCGCCAACCGCATCAAGTTCAACTTCGGCATCAGTTCCAACTACTTCATGGAGATTGCCAAGTTCCGCGCCGCCCGCATGCTGTGGGCCCACATCGTGAAGGAGTACGGCCCCGCCAGCGACGAGGCTTGCAAAATGATAGCCCACGCTGAGACCTCATCGTTCAACCTCACCCTGTTCGACGCCCACGTGAACCTCCTTCGCACACAGACCGAGACCATGAGTGCCGCCCTGGCTGGTGTGCACTCCATCACCGTCACCCCGTTCGACAAGGCCTACGAGACCCCCGACGACTTCGCCGAGCGCATAGCCCGCAACCAACAGCTGCTGCTTAAGGAAGAGGCACACTTCAACCAGGTGGTGGACCCCGCCGCCGGTTCCTATTATATAGAGAACCTCACCGCATCCATCGCTGCCCAAGCCTGGACAATCTTCCTCAAGGTAGAGGAGGAATGCGGATTCCTGGAGGCAGTGAAGGCAGGCCGCGTGCAGGCGGACATCAACGAGAGCGGCAAGGCACGCCACGCCGCCGTCTCCAAACGTAAGGAAATACTGCTGGGAACCAACCAATATCCTAACTTCAACGAGCTGGCAGGCGAGAAACGGCCCGCCGACAAGCCCTGCTGCTGCGGCGGACACGCCGAGGGCGAGGCTTGCGAGAAACCCATCGCCACGCTCAACTTCGACCGCGAGGCGAGCGAGTTCGAGGCACTGCGCCTGCAGACCGAGGCATCCGGCAAGCGGCCGAAAGCCTTCATGCTCACCATCGGCAACCTCGCCATGCGGCAGGCTCGCGCACAATTTTCGTGTAACTTCTTGGCCTGCGCAGGCTACCAGGTAATCGACAACCTCGGATTCAAGACCGTGGAAGAGGGTGTGGACGCCGCCGTCAAAGCCGGTGCAGACATCGTGGTCATCTGCTCGAGCGACGATGAGTACGCCGAATACGCCGTGCCCGCCTTCAAGGCCCTCGCCGGACGCGCCATGTTCATCGTGGCCGGAGCACCCGCTTGCATGGAAGAACTACAGGCCGCCGGCATCGAGAACTTCATCCACGTCCGCGTGAACGTGCTCGACACACTGAGACAATACAACGCCAAGTTAGGAATCAAGTAAGAGAATTGACACACACTATGAGAAAAGATTTTAAACACATCGATATCTATGCCGGCATCCAAGCCACCGACGGCAAGGAATGGCAGAAAGCCAACGGCATTACACCCAACTGGAAAACACCGGAGCACATCGAAGTGAAGCCAGTGTACACGAAAGAGGACCTCGAAGGCATGGAACACCTCGACTTCGTGGCAGGCATCCCGCCCTACCTGCGCGGACCGTACTCCATGATGTACACCTTCCGCCCATGGACCATCCGTCAGTACGCCGGATTCTCCACCGCCGAAGAGTCCAACGCCTTCTACCGACGCAACCTCGCCTCCGGACAGAAAGGCCTGTCAGTGGCCTTCGACCTGCCGACACACCGCGGCTACGACCCCGACCACGAACGCGTAGTGGGCGACGTGGGCAAGGCCGGCGTGTCCATCTGCTCGCTGGAGAACATGAAGGTGCTCTTCGACGGAATCCCCTTGAACAAGATGTCCGTCTCCATGACCATGAACGGAGCCGTGCTGCCCATCCTGGCCTTCTACATCAACGCTGGACTGGAGCAGGGAGCCAAGCTCGAGGAGATGGCCGGAACCATACAGAATGACATTCTGAAAGAGTTTATGGTGCGCAACACCTATATCTATCCGCCTTCATTCTCCATGAAGATCATCTCCGACATCTTCGAGTACACGTCGCAAAAGATGCCTAAGTTCAACTCCATTTCCATCTCGGGCTACCACATGCAGGAAGCCGGAGCCACAGCGGACATCGAGTTGGCATACACACTGGCAGACGGACTGGAGTACCTGCGCGCCGGAGTGGCCGCCGGCATCGACATCGACGCCTTCGCACCGCGCCTCTCATTCTTCTGGGCCATCGGCATGAACCACTTCATGGAGATTGCCAAGATGCGCGCCGCCCGCATGCTGTGGGCCAAAATCGTAAAACAGTTCAACCCGAAGAACCCCAAGTCGCTGGCACTGCGCACACACAGCCAGACGTCCGGATGGTCGCTCACCGAGCAAGACCCCTTCAACAACGTGGGCCGCACCTGCATCGAGGCCATGGCAGCAGCCCTGGGTCACACCCAGTCGCTCCACACCAACGCCCTGGACGAGGCCATCGCCCTGCCGACGGACTTCTCCGCCCGCATCGCCCGCAACACACAGATCTACATCCAGGAGGAGACCTACATCTGCAAGAACGTAGACCCGTGGGGGGGCTCCTACTACGTGGAGTCGCTCACCAACGAGATAGCCCACAAGGCGTGGGAACACATCCAGGAGATTGAAAGCCTGGGCGGAATGGCCAAAGCCATCGAGACAGGCATCCCCAAGATGCGCATCGAGGAGGCGGCAGCCCGCACACAGGCCCGCATCGACTCGGGAGTGCAGACCATCGTCGGTACCAACAAGTACCGTCTGGAAAAGGAAGACCCCATCGACATCCTCGAGGTGGACAACACCGCCGTGCGCCAGGAGCAGATAGAGAACCTGCGCCGCCTGCGCGAAGGCCGCAACGAGGAAGAGGTGCAGCGCGCCCTGGAAGCCATCACTGAGTGCGTCCGCACGAAGAAGGGCAACTTGCTGGAACTGGCCGTGGAAGCCGCCCGCGTACGCGCCACACTGGGCGAGATTTCGTACGCTTGCGAGAAGATTGTAGGAAGATATAAAGCTGTCATCAGAACTATTTCAGGCGTGTATTCATCAGAAAGTAAAAAGGACTCAGACTTCGCAAGAGCTTGCGAGCTGACAGAGAAGTTTGCCAAGAAAGAGGGCCGTCGTCCGCGCATCATGATTGCCAAGATGGGACAGGACGGACACGACCGTGGCGCTAAAGTTGTGGCCACAGGCTACGCCGACTGCGGATTCGACGTGGACATGGGCCCGTTGTTCCAAACCCCGGCAGAGGCCGCCCGCGACGCGGTGGAGAACGACGTCCACATGGTGGGCGTATCCTCCCTGGCCGCTGGTCACAAGACCCTCATCCCGCAGATTATCGAGGAACTGAAGAAGCTGGGCCGTGAGGACATCATGGTGGTTGCCGGCGGTGTGATTCCCCCGCAGGACTACGACTTCCTCTACAAAGCCGGCGTAGTGGCCATTTTCGGCCCCGGAACGTCCGTAGCCAAGGCCGCCTGCCAGATTATGGAGATTCTGCTGGACGAGCAGTAAATGCTTTAAGCCGATTCCTTTTGATGCTCACTTAAAGGGGAGGGACGCTATAAGCCCCACCTAAGCCTCAAAAGAACTCCTTCCACTCGACTTTTCGAGCACCATATCAAAAGCCGCCCCCAATGGACAACAAACCTTCCTTGGGAGCGGCTTTCTTTCGTTTACGGAGATTTCATTACCTTTGCGGTTCACATACATACCAGACAAAACAAAAATGAAGAAAAACCACATTCTAACTGCCCTGGTGGCAATCTCGGTCATCAGCGCTACCGCACAAACCCACAACGCCCCCACTATGGGATGGAGCTCGTGGAACACCTACCGCGTGAACATCTGCGACAGCCTCATCCGCCATCAAGCCGACTGCATGGTGACCACGGGACTGAAGGACGCCGGATACAAATACATCAACATCGACGACGGATTCCAGGGCGGAAGAGCCACCGACGGGAGCCTACGGATAAACCTCAGCCGCTTCCCACACGGACTGAAGCCCGTAGTGGACTACATCCACTCGCAGGGTCTGAAGGCAGGCATCTACTCCGATGCCGGACGCAACACCTGCGGCAACTACTACGACAAGGACACCCTCGCTGTCGGCGTGGGATTCTATGGACACGACCACACCGACACCCGCATGTACTTCCGCGACCTGGGCTTCGACTTCATCAAGATAGACTTCTGCGGGGGCGACGCTCCGCAAAACACCGAGCGCCTACAGCTCGACGAGGAGGAGCGCTACACCGCCATCCGCCAGGCCATCGACGCCACCGGACGCACCGACGTGCGCATGAACGTCTGCCGATGGGCCTACCCCGGAACCTGGGTGAGCCGCGTGGCCGACTCGTGGCGCACCACCCACGACATCCGCAACTCGTGGAGCTCCGTGGCCAAGGTGCTGCGCGAGAACCTCTACCTCTCGGCCTACAGCAGCGACGGACACTACAACGACATGGACATGCTGGAGGTGGGACGCTCGTTGACCGACGAGGAGGACCGCACGCACTTCGGCATGTGGTGCGTCATGGAGAGCCCTCTGCTCATAGGCTGCGATCTGGGCCGCATACGTCCGCAAGCGCTCGCCCTGCTAAGTAATCCCGAGCTCATCGCCCTCTCGCAGGACGCTCCACACCAGCAGGCCTACCCCATGGCGTTCGTGAACGGTACCCACATTTTGGTGAAGGACGTGGATGAGCTGAACGGCCTGCGCAGAGCCGTGGTATTCTACAACCCGACGGACACAGCCACACTAGTCTCGCTCCACCTCCGCGACGTGGACCTCTCAGGAGTGACCGCCGTGCGCAACGTGTTCGACCGCCGCGACGAGCCCTTGCCCACCGACGATCGCCTGCAGGTGACCGTTCCCCGCCACGGCTGCCGCATCTACCTCATCACCGCCACCCGACGGCACGACCGCCAGCTCTACGAGGCCGAGACCGCCTACATCACCGCCTACCAGGAGCTGTGGAACAACCAGGCCCGCGGCACTGGCATCTACGAGTACGACCCACAATGCTCCTCGGGCATGAAGGCCACTTGGCTTGGCGGTTCCCCACAGAACGACCTGCAGTGGCGCAACGTCTACGTGCGGAAAGGCGGCAAGCGCACGCTCACCTTCCGGTGCCTCACGGCCGAGAAGCGGGAGTTCACCCTCAGCGTCAACGGCCGGGACGTGAAGACCTTCACCGTGGAGGGCAATGCCTCCGTCAGCCTGGAGGTGAAGATGTCCCGCGGCAACAACACCATACGCCTGCACAACGACACCGCCCCGATGCCCGACATCGACTGGATGACGCTGGAATAGCAAAGGCGAAAAAAGACCTTGTAGAAGAAAGCGAGCTGCCGGGCAACAAGGCGGACTCATACAGATATACAATTTTATATTAAAGCCATGCTGTAACAGTTGCAGAATGCCGTTGTGATGATGCGAGAACTTGGGCTCATAGGACGTACGGCAACTGCCGTACACATGGATGACAACTGCCGTACACATGGATGACAACTGCCGTACACGTGGATGGCAACTGCCGTACACGTGAATGACAACTGCCGTACACCTGTTTGGCAATTGCCAAAGCACAAAGAAAGCTAATCTTTTGCACCATTACGCCTAATTTCTTACATCGTGATTACATAAAGCCATTCAACTAGAAATCTCTCTTAAGCAGTTTTCCGGCGCACCCGACAAACCCCGTGGACGGAGTCCCAGAGGCTAACCCAAAACTGTTG
>CAVINS010000046.1:0-28736 GCA_963643925.1 Bacteroidaceae bacterium | reverse complement strand
CTGCTATGAAGCCCATAAATGAAGTGTCACCTCAAGAAACGATGACCTGCACCTCAAGCCTCAACGAAGTAGTACCTCAAGTGACAATGAAGTAGTACTTCATCGGGCATCGAAGTAGTACCTCAATAACCGATACCCCCCGGCTTGATGGAATGTAAGCATAAGCATCATGCCGAGCACACTACTACAAGAGAACACTTCACGGACAGCACCCGCGAAATCACCTCTCTGTAGTGGTCTGTATTGGAAATGTACTGTATCATTGGCAAATGTTTTCGTTCATCATGTTCTGAATTCTCTTCAATCGTTTTTCAACAAACGTATTGAATGGGATCCCCCAACTATCATTTATCGGTATTGGCCGTATGATTTCATTCAGTTTCATATTTTGTGCACTTATATCAAATCTCAAAAAAGCTCATTCAAAGTTTTCCACCGCAACACCTCATCTCTTCAAGTTCGCACCATCCGGCATCCTTGATTTCTCTCAGAAACAGTCGGGCACACATTTCGGCATCGTCGCCGGCGCGGTGATGCTTGCCTTGGGGAATGTCGAACTAGTCGCAGAGGTAGTCGAGAGTGTTGCAGGCGAAGTCATAGTTGTGGCGTGCGGCACGGAGAGTGCAGTAGTAGTCCACGTCGGGAGTGGGGAGGCTGTACAGCTCCAGTGACTTGCGGATGCAGGAGATGTCGAAGGCGGCATAGTGTGCCACCAACACTGGAGTTTCGCCGAGGTACTCCAATTTCCCTGCCCATACCTCGGGAAACCCCGGCGCGTGGGCGGTATCCTTGGGCTGGATGCCGTGTATCTGTATGTTCCAATACGAGTAGGCATTGTCTTCGGGACGCACAAGCCATGATTTGGTTTCCACCACCTTGCCGTCCTTCACCACGCAGATGCCGGCTTCGCAGATGGAAGCTCGCTTGTCCGTGGCGGTCTCGAAATCTATAACTATAAAGTTCAGTCCTTTCTTACGTCAGTCGTTGTAATATGAGGTTACACACCCCATCTGCAGAAGAGGTATTGCGCGCTCGCTAACCAGGGAAATCTATCTCCCCAGTCAGGAAAAAATATTTTCCTAACTGGGCATTTATCTTTACAACTTCATGAGGCGTATTGTTTGACGACATCAAGCCACGTGGACAAGGCAGAAAAGAGATGACATGGAAGACCTGTTTAAAGAGGATGTCCATACATCTTTCATCGATGAAGCCATAGAAGTTCCGTAGTCCAGCATAAAATTGAGGCTGAAAGGCTTGACATTTACAAAACCTTTGTCTATGTTTGTGGTTCGATTTACAAGAACAACATTTGACTAACTAAGGCGCGGACATCAAACTCCGCGCCGCAACTAAAAGCATGAACATTATGAAAGAGTTGAAAGGAACAAAGACTGAACGCAACCTGATGGACGCGTTCGCAGGGGAGTCACAAGCGCGCAACAAGTACACATTCTTCGCATCGAAGGCGCGCAAGGAAGGTTACGAACAGATTGCCGCCCTCTTCGAGGAGACGGCGCTCAACGAGAAGGAGCACGCCAAGATGTGGTTCAAACTGCTCGAAGGCGGTGCCATAAAAGACACGATGAGCAACCTGAAGGCCGCCGCCGAGGGCGAGAACTTCGAGTGGACGAACATGTACGACCGCATGGCACGCGAGGCCGACGAGGAGGGATTTCCCGAAATAGCCGCCGCGATGCGCGGTGTTGCCGCCATCGAGAAGCACCACGAGGAGCGCTACCTGAAGCTGTTGCAGAACGTTAAGGACGGCATCGTGTTCTCCCGCGAGGGCGACTGCATCTGGAAATGCCGCAACTGCGGGCACATCGTCATCGGCAAGAAGGCACCGGACGTTTGCCCGGTTTGCAACCACCCGCAGAGTTACTTCGAGATTTGCGCTGAGAATTTCTAAGCACCATTCGAAGGGAAAGGCCTCTTTTTCGAAAGGCAAACGACCTCTTGCCAAAGGGTAAAAGACCGTTTATCGATGGCCTAAAACTCGATTTTGCGAAGCCTAAAGAACACTTATCGAAGGCCGAAGCCCTCGATTTCGGGGCGTAAAAGATTGTTTATCTGTGGTCTAATGCTTGATTTTTCGAAGCCTAAAAGCCGCCAACTTATCAAAGGCCGAAGACACTATTTCGAGAGATAAATGGTCTTATATGGATGGTCCGAACCTTGATTTTCGAAGGCGAAGGGACCATTTTCGATGTACAAAGGCCTATTTACAGAGGACATATGAACAGAATCGCCCCGATTACAATGCGAAGTAACCGGGGCGATGTCTTATTTACAGGTAACACGGAGTCATTTCACAACACCGAGCTCCTTGCCCACTTTCACGAAGGCAGCCACACACTTGTCCAGATGAGCACGTTCGTGACCGGCAGAAAGCTGCACACGGATGCGGGCCTGGCCCTTCGGAACGACCGGATAGTAGAAACCGGTGACGTAGATGCCCTCTTCCTGCATCTTGGCAGCGAACACCTGCGAGAGTTTGGCGTCGTAGAGCATCACGGCACAGATGGCACTCTGGGTCGGCTTGATGTCGAAACCGGCGGCAATCATGCGGTCGCGGAAGTAGTTAACGTTCTCCACGAGCTTGTCGTGAAGGGCGTTGCTCTCCTTCAGCATGTCGAAGACAGCGAGGCTGGCGCCCACCACTGCCGGAGCCACGGAATTGGAGAAGAGGTAAGGACGGCTGCGCTGACGCAACAGGTCGATAATCTCCTTGCGACCCGTGGTGAATCCACCCATCGCACCACCGAAGGCCTTGCCCAAGGTGCCGGTGTAGATGTCCACACGTCCGTAGGTGCCGTAGAGCTCGCTCACGCCGTGGCCGGTAGCACCCACCACACCGGCGGAGTGCGACTCGTCCACCATCACCAGAGCATCGTACTTCTCAGCCAGATCGCAAATCTTGTCCACCGGAGCCACATTGCCGTCCATGGAGAAGACACCGTCGGTGACGATGATGCGGAAGCGCTGAGCCTGTGCCTCTTGCAGACACTTCTCCAACTCGGCCATGTCGGCGTTGGCGTAGCGGTAGCGTTTGGCCTTGCACAGACGCACGCCGTCGATGATGGAGGCATGGTTCAGCGAGTCGCTGATGATGGCATCCTCCTCGGTGAAGAGCGGCTCGAACACACCGCCGTTTGCATCGAAGCAAGCGGCGTAGAGGATGGTGTCCTCAGTCTTGAAATAATCGGAGATGGCGGCCTCCAGCTCCTTATGGATGTCCTGTGTTCCGCAGATAAAACGTACGGAAGACATTCCGTAGCCCCTGCGGTCCATCATCTTCTGTGCCGCCTCTATCAGGCGGGGAGAGTTGGAAAGTCCCAGATAGTTGTTGGCGCAGAAGTTGAGCACCTCCTGTCCCTTGACCGTAATAGCGGCCTGTTGTGCACTCTCGATGAGGCGCTCGTCTTTGTAGAGTCCTGCCTCGCGGATCTCAGAAAGCGTGTTTCTGAGGTATTCTTTCATTTTCCCGTACATAATTGATACTATATTAGATATTGTTGGATATGTTCAACTTTTTGTCAGTTTTGCACAACCGAAAAAACGTTTCGGGTAATGCATCCACAAAGTACTACATTTTATTTGAATAAAACAAGTAACAAATTGATAATTATTATTTGAAACCTTGTATCTTTGCCAGCACCTAAACAATATACTAATAACTAACGCCTTTTTTATGAAAAATATCTTAGTAATAGGCTCTACCGGACAGATTGGTTCGGAACTGACCATGGAGTTGCGCAAACGTTACGGAGGCGAGCACGTGGTAGCAGGTTACATTCCTGCAGCGGCCCCGAAGGGTGAACTGAAAGAGTCGGGCCCGGCCGAAGTGGTGGACATTACCAGCCCGGAGATGATACTGTCCGTGGTGAAGAAGTATAAGATTGACACCATCTACAACCTTGCCGCCATGCTCTCCGTGGTGGCGGAGTCGAAACCCATGTTGGCTTGGCACATCGGCATCGACGGACTGCTGAACGTGCTGGAGATAGCCCGCGAGAACGGTTGCGCTGTGTTCACCCCCAGCTCCATCGGTTCGTTCGGTGCGAACACACCCCACGTGAACACTCCGCAGGACACACTGCAGCGCCCGCGCACGATGTATGGTGTGACGAAGGTGACAACGGAGCTGCTCAGCGATTATTACCATAATAAATATGGTGTGGACACGCGCGCCGTGCGTTTCCCGGGCATCATCTCCAACATCACGCTGCCCGGAGGAGGCACCACGGACTATGCCGTGGACATCTACTACTCGGCTGTCCGAGGCGAGGAGTTCGTCTGTCCGGTGAAGGAGGGGACGCTGATGGACATGATGTACATGCCCGACGCGTTGCACGCCGCCATCCAGCTGATGGAGGCAGACCCCGCCCGACTGATTCACCGCAACGCGTTCAACATTGCCTCCATGAGTTTCGGTCCGGAGGAGATCTACGCGGAGATAAAGAAGCACGTGCCAGACTTCCGCATGCGCTACGAGATAGACCCGCTGAAGCAGTCCATCGCCGACAGTTGGCCTGACAATATGGACGACAGCTGCGCCCGCCAGGAGTGGAATTGGAAACCGCAGTACGACCTGGCCAGCATGACCACGGACATGCTGGAGAAGTTGCGGGCACGGTTGCTGAAGTAATGCGCCCTACCCTTCTTCATCGAAACACAATATGATCGATGCGCCTGCCGTTCCGGCCATAACGGAACGACAGGCGCATCGATTTTATTACAGTCGCAACATAGTATGGTTCAGCCCCAAGACAATCACAATTTACACCTCATTATATATAGGAAGACTTGTACCTATTCTATATAGGTGACCCCTATACCTTATTATATATAGGATCCCCTCCCGTCGGCTCACTTATAGAGCAGGAAGATGCAGGGAATCTTGGAGAGGTCGGGCACTTTGCCCTTCCAGTCCTTCAGCGTGCGGGTGCGGACGAAAGCGTCGTCGCAGGTGAGGTTGGCGGCGATGCAAAGTTTGGTCTGCGGACGAAGTGTTTTCAGAATCTCCTCCACCATCTTGTTGTTGCGATAGGGAGTCTCGATGAAGAGCTGAGTCTGCTGCTCGTTGTAGGCGCGCTGCTCCAGCATCTTCAGCTTCTTGGCACGCTCGCCGCTCTCAATGGGCAGATAGCCGTTGAAGGCGAAGCTCTGGCCGTTGAAGCCGGAGGCCATGACGGAGAGGATGATGGACGACGGCCCCACCAGCGGGACAACCTTCAACCCCTTGCGCTGGGCGATAGCCACCACGTCGGCTCCCGGGTCGGCTACGGCAGGGCAGCCGGCTTCGGAGATGACGCCCATGGAATGACCATCGATCAGGGGTTGCAGATAGCCGGAGATTTCCTCGGGCGAGGTATGTTTGTTAAGCGGATAGAATGCGGATCCGTCGATGTCGAAGTCCTTGTCCACCTTCTTGAGGAAGCGGCGGGCGGAGCGCACATCCTCCACGATGAAGTGGCGAATGCCGGCAATGGCTTTCGCGTTGTAGGCGGGCAGAACGGACTCGACCGCCGTGTCGCCCAGCAATACGGGTATCAAATAGAGTGCTGTATCCATTAAAGTGAATGATTTTCTTGTCGGAGAGAGTGCGGATGGGAGAAGCGGTTCTTCCATCGCGTTAGATTTTAAACTGAAGTTCGACGAGCATCTTGCGGTAGTCAGTGTCCTCAAGTAGCTTGGCAATGGTCATCTCTTTATGCTTCTGCATGTAGGCCTCGATAATCTGTGTGCCCAACCACACACCCAGTTCGAAGGGGGAATCCTCGCCAAAGCACGCTGTGCTAGGCGCGGGCCGCATGTACATGCGCACCACCATTGGGTCGGTTTCGTCGAGGTGACGGTTCTGCACCATATAGTTCCACACGTCGTCCTTGTTTTTCTCGCACCACGTCTTTTCCTCCTTGGTGTAACCGATTTCGTCCTCCACACAGTCGTAGTCGAGCAGGTGAGCAATCACCCAGTGCATCTTGCCGTAGTGCATCATCTGGTCGAGCAGCGTGCGGTTCCATCCCCACGGAAAGGGATACTCGCTGAGGAGGTAATACATGAAGCAGTCGGGGATGATGCGCGAAGGCTCCATCGACCGGCATTGGTAGTCGTAGTAGAACTGATGATAGAGGGCATAGTCGGAGCCCATATATTTGTCGAGGCTGAATCCCAGGATGTTCTCGCCCACAACAACAGATTGGTTGAGGGCCGAAATCTGTGAGTAGACCTTGGGGACCTTCAGCTCTGGCACCTCTTTCTTCAGTGCCTTGAAGCCGGAGGTGAGACGTTTCTCGATGGGCTCCATGTTCTCGAACTTCACCAGAGCGTCCTTCATCAAGGTCTGTATGGTAGTGTCGGCATAGTAGGAGCGCAGGCGCGAGTTCAGGTCCGCATCCCCCACCTGTCCTATCATGAGCACATCCTCCACCAGAATCTTGGTTTCCTGTGGATATTCAGTGTTCATCTTCTGCAAGGCAGAGAAGCTGTTGAGCGAGACATACTCGTCCAGCAACTTGTCGAACCGGCCCACCTTCACGTCGGTGCTGTCGGCCGTGCTCTTCGTGCCTGACAACTTCCATTGGCAAGCCGTCAGGGAGAGCATCAACCCCGCAATGAGTATTCCGATGTAAGATTTCGCCTTCATTCCTCTAGTCGTTCAGTTTGCAAAGATAGTTTTTTATTCCTTCAGTACCCGAAAAATCATAGTTAAATTCCTCTCCGCATCGAAAATATGGCGAATCATCACGATTATCCGGCATATTTAGCGTACATTTGCGCGGGATTAGACCGAAAAGGAAATTCACGAAGTTTCCTCACTCTTTCTAAATACGTTTATTCATTAACTCAACGAATTGAAAACTATGAAAATGAAATGGACCTATGTTGTGGGCTACGCCTTGACGGTGCTGACGGCCTGCTGCCCCTCCAACACACAACAAAACACGGGAATCCTAGACCCGAGCGTGTACAACGACCTGCCCTTCGAGATGGACAAAGTGGCACAGCCGACATTCGTCAACTACGAGGTGAACATCCTCGACTTCGGTGCCAAAGCCGGCGGAGTGGAACTGAACACCGACGCCATTAACAACGCCATCAAGGCCGTGAGCGAGAAGGGCGGCGGCAAAGTCATCATCCCCGCAGGACTGTGGCTCACAGGACCTATCGTGCTGCAGAACAACGTGAACCTCTACACCGAGCACAACGCGTTGGTGATTTTCTCAGCCGACCATAGCCTCTACCCCATCATCAAGACCTTTTACGAGGGTTGGGAGGCACACCGCTGCCAGTCGCCCATCTCCGCCCGCAATGCCGAGAACATCGCCATCACGGGCTACGGCACGTTCGACGGCAACGGAGGCACCTGGCGTCCGGTGAAGAAGGGCAAGCTGACGGAAGGTCAGTGGAAGAACCTGCTGAAGTCCGGCGGAGTGACCAACGAAAAGGGTGACTCGTGGTACCCGAGCGAAGGCAGTCTGAAAGGTCACACCGAG
The DNA here is from genome assembly GCA_963643925.1 of Bacteroidaceae bacterium. GTDB lineage: Bacteria > Bacteroidota > Bacteroidia > Bacteroidales > Bacteroidaceae > Phocaeicola_A. The sequence continues at coordinate 21,234 of CAVINS010000046.1, read as the reverse complement.
GACGCACTGCCGCAGGATGCGCCCGACAGCGCCTGGGAAGCCATCCGCGACTATCTGCGACCCGTGATGGTGAGCATCGTGAAGTGTAAGAAGGTGCTCCTCGATGGCGTAACATTCAAGAACTCGCCCGCATGGTGCATCCATCCGCTCTCGTGCGAGGACATCACGTTGAACAAAGTGACCGTCTCCAACCCCTGGTACTCGCAGAACGGCGATGCACTGGACCTGGAGTCGTGCAACAAGGCCATCATCGCCAACTGCTCGTTTGACGCGGGCGACGACGCCATCTGCCTGAAGTCAGGCAAGGACAAGGAGGGACGCGACCGCAACGAACCTTGCCAAAACGTGATTGTGAAGGACAACGTAGTGCTCCACGGCCACGGAGGCTTCGTGGTAGGCAGCGAGATGTCCGGCGGTGTACGCAACATCTATGTGGACAACTGCACCTTTCTGGGTACGGACGTAGGCTTGCGTTTCAAAAGCAAACGCGGACGTGGCGGACTGGTGGAAAACATCTACATCAGCAACATCAACATGATAGACATCCCTGCCGAGGCCGTTCTGTTCGACCTCTTCTATGGTGGCAAATCACCTACAGAAGTGACAGCCGACGACACGAAGGACAAGGCCGAGACCGTGCCGCCCGTTACTGAGGAGACTCCGGCCTTCCGCAACATCTACATCTCGAACGTTGCCTGTAAGGGCTCCGGACGCGCCATCTTCTTCAACGGCCTGCCTGAGATGCCCATCAAGAACATCAACCTGAAGGACATCACCATCACCGACGCCCGCGAAGGCATCGTGCTGAGCCTGGCCGACAGCGTGACCATCAACAATGTCAGCATCCGCACCCTGGAGCCTCAGCCCACAGTACGCATGAAGTGCGTAAACAAAGTCACCGTCAACGGAGAGTCCTTCGAAACGGTCGACATCAACGGAAAAGAGCTGAACCTCTAATATCTACCGATGGCTGTCCAAAGACTTTGAGTTCCGGAGAATCGGCAAACATCAGTCTTTAGGCTGGGAGCTTCCGCCTTATAACACAAAGATTCCCGGACAGCCTCCACCGAAAGGAGAAGGAAGATAATCCTGTGCCCCCTACTGCCACAGACCCGGCATACGACCTGCGAGAGCGGCGCGTGCCGGGCCTGATTATTTTTTGAGCGAACGTTATGCGGACAACTCTTTGGCTGTTCACACTCTTTTTCCTACCTTTGCACGCAATTATCAGCTAGTAAACAAAATAACAAAAACATATACACAAAATGGAATTAGCAAGCAAGTACAATCCCGCGGAAGTGGAGGGAAAGTGGTACCAATATTGGTTGGACCATAAATTGTTCAGTTCGAAACCCGACGGAAGAGAACCTTACACCGTCGTCATCCCTCCCCCCAACGTCACCGGCGTGCTCCACATGGGACACATGCTTAACAATACCATCCAGGACATCCTGGTGCGCCGCGCCCGCATGGAAGGAAAAAACGCTTGCTGGGTGCCGGGTACCGACCACGCTTCCATCGCCACCGAGGCTAAGGTGGTGAACAAGCTGGCTCAGCAGGGCATCAAGAAGACCGACCTCACCCGCGAGGAGTTTCTCAAGCACGCCTGGGAATGGACCGACGAGCACGGAGGCATCATCCTGAAGCAGCTCCGCAAACTGGGTGCCTCGTGCGACTGGGACCGCACAGCGTTCACTATGGACGAGAAGCGCAGCGAGAGTGTCATCAAAGTATTCGTGGACCTCTACAACAAAGGCCTCATCTACCGCGGTGTGCGCATGGTCAACTGGGACCCCAAGGCATTGACCGCCCTGAGCGACGAGGAGGTGATTTACAAAGAGGAGCACAGCAAGCTCTATTACCTTAAATATTATGTGGCCGACGGCGAGACCGTGACCCCCACCGGCGCCGAGGGAGAAGTGGTTCACCAGGATGCCAACGGACGCTACTACGCTGTGGTGGCAACCACCCGCCCCGAAACCATCATGGGCGATACAGCCATGTGCATCAACCCCAACGATCCGAAGAACCGCTGGCTGAGCGGCAAGAAGGTGATTGTGCCATTGGTGAACCGCGTGATCCCCGTGATAGAAGACGACTACGTGGACATCGAGTTCGGTACAGGTTGTCTGAAGGTGACCCCCGCACACGACGTGAACGACTATATGCTGGGCGAGAAATACAACCTGCCCACCATCGACATCTTCAACGACAACGGCACGCTGAGCGAGGCCGCCGGACTCTACGTGGGCCAGGACCGGTTCGATGTACGCAACCAGATAGAGAAAGACCTGGATGCCGCCTGCCTGCTGGAGAAGGTCGAAGCCTACACCAACAAGGTGGGTTTCTCCGAGCGTACCAACGTGGCCATAGAGCCGAAGCTCTCCATGCAGTGGTTCCTGAAGATGGAACATCTGGCAAAACCAGCGCTGAAGGCCGTGATGAATGACGACATCAAGTTCTACCCCTCGAAATACAAGAACACCTATAAGTACTGGATGGAGAACATCAAGGACTGGTGCATCAGCCGCCAGCTGTGGTGGGGACACCGCATCCCGGCCTACTTCCTGCCCGAAGGCGGCTACGTGGTGGCCGAGACTGCCGAGAAAGCACTGACCCTGGCCAAGGAGAAGAGCGGCAACAACCAGCTCACCGTGAACGACCTGCGTCAGGACAGCGACTGCCTGGACACCTGGTTCTCCTCTTGGCTGTGGCCCATCTCGCTGTTCGACGGCATCAACAACCCCGGCAACGAGGAGATAAACTACTACTACCCCACGAGCGACCTGGTGACCGGACCGGACATCATCTTCTTCTGGGTGGCCCGCATGATTATGGCCGGCTACGAGTATGAGCAGAAGATGCCGTTCAAGAATGTCTACTTCACCGGCATCGTGCGCGACAAGCTGGGCCGCAAGATGAGCAAGTCGCTCGGCAACTCGCCCGACCCCTTGGAGCTGATTGAGCGCTTCGGTGCCGATGGTGTGCGCATGGGCATGATGCTCTCTGCCCCCGCAGGCAACGACATCCTCTTCGATGAGGCCCTCTGCGAGCAGGGACGTAACTTCAACAATAAGATATGGAACGCCTTCCGTCTGGTGAGGGGTTGGCAGGTGGCCGACATAGAGCAGCCCCGCTACGCCCAGTTGGCCACGACCTGGTTCGAGGCCATGCTGCAGAAGGTGGCCGAGGAAATCAAGGACCTCTTCAGCAAATACCGTCTGAGCGAAGCGCTGATGGCGGTGTACAAACTCTTCTGGGACGAGTTCTCGAGCTGGTACCTGGAGATGGTGAAGCCCGCTTACGGACAGCCTATCGACCGCAAGACCTACGAGGCCACGCTGAACTTCTTCGACTTCCAGTTGAAGTTGCTCCACCCCTTCATGCCGTTCATCACCGAGGAGTTGTGGCAACACATCTACGACCGCAAGGAGGGTGAAAGCATCATGGTAGCTACCCTGCCCGCAGGCAAATACACTACAGAGGATGGCGCCTTGATAGCCGACTTCGAGCACTTGAAGGAGATTATCACCGGCATCCGCAACATCCGCACGCAGAAGAATCTGCCACAGAAGGAGGCTCTGAGCCTGCAGATTATGGGCGAAACCAAACTGACGGCTTACGAGGATTTGATAAAGAAGCTGGGCAACCTCTCCTCCGTGGAGACCGTGACCGCGAAACCCGAGAGCGCCGCCTCATTCATGGTCGGCACTACAGAATATTTCGTTCCGTTGAGCGGTATGATCAACGTGGAAGAGGAGCTCGCCAAACTGGAGGCAGACCTGAAGTATCAGGAAGGCTTCTTGCAGAACGTGTTGAAGAAACTCGGCAACGAGAAATTCGTCAGCAAAGCTCCCGCCAACGTCATCGAGATGGAACGCAAGAAACAGTCCGATGCTGAGAGCAAGATTGCTACCCTGAAAGAGAGCATTGCCGCACTGAAGAAATAAACGGAGCGGCAACACATACAACGCCACGGCGGCTATTTCCCTACCAAGAGAAATAGCCGCCGTACTGTTTTTAGTGGATTATGTATTTAATACTTATAGTTTCACGTTCTTCTTCGCCACGGACGATTCGTTCTGCAGACGATCAAGGGCCGTCACCACGTAGGTGTACTTCGTCTTGCCGTCCTCGTAGGGCAACTTGTAGTAGGTGCCGCGGGTGATGGTCACAATCTTCGAGGCATCGTTGATGTTCACCTTCTCACCCTTATCGAAGCGATAGACCACATACTGGACCGCCTTGTCCATCTCGTGCGAGGCCTTCGGGGCCGTCCAAAAGAGGATGTAACCGTCGGCCGTCCACACAGGCTTCAGCTTACGCACTTTCGAGGGAGCCTTGCTGTCAAGGAACGGGAAGAGCGGCTGCAGAGCCGGATAGCGGTGGTAGTTGTTCTGCAACGCAGTCCAGTAGTTGCCGGGGTTGTCCATGACGGTGGCGGCGTACCATTGGCAGCTGCCGTGCACCGTGGTGTAGGTGCGCTGCACTTCCATCTTCCTTGCCAGCTGATGTACAGCGGGATTCTTCGGGTCGGCATGCTTCACGGTACGGAGCACGTCCTGTCCGATGAAGAGCGGACGTTTCTGCGCGTGGATGGCCCACCAACGCACCAAAGTGGAATAGTCAGCAGCGGCATTGCCTATCTCCCAGTAGACCTGTGGCACGTTGTAATCTATCCACCCCTTGTCCACCCAATAGAGCACGTCGGCATAGAGGTCATCGTAGTTTTGCAGGCCGTTGGTGTCGCTTCCGTTGGAGGCGTTCTTCTTGTTGCGGTAGATGCCGAAAGGCGACACGCCGAACTTCACCCAAGGCTTGCACTGATGGATAGTCTCGCAGAGTGCCTTCACCAAGCGGCTCACATTGTCGCGCCGCCAGTCGTTGCGGTCGGAATATCCACGGCCATACTCAGCAAAGCTGATGTCGTCGGGGATAGACAGTCCCGCCACCGGGTAGGGATAGAAATAGTCGTCGATATGGAGTCCGTCCACGTCGTAGCGTTTGACGATGTCCTCCACCACCTCGCAGATGTAGCGGATATTCTCGGGATAGCCCGGGTCGAACAGTATCAGACCATCGTACTTGAAGAAGCGCTCCGGATGACGGTTATACGGATGGTTTGCGGCCAGCTGTGTGGTGCCTTTCGTCTTTGCCCGATATGGGTTTATCCAAGCGTGGAGTTCCATGCCGCGCTTGTGGCATTCGTCTATCATGAACTGCAGAGGGTCCCACAGCGGAGAGGGGGCCTTACCCTGTACACCGGTTAGGAAACGGCTCCAAGGTTCAAGGTTTGAAACATACAGCGCGTCGGCCTCGGGCCGCACCTGAAAGATGACGGCGTTGATGCCTGCCAGTTGCAGTTTGTCGAGTTGTGTGGTCAGTGTCTTTTGCATCACCTGAGGCGACATGCCTTGGAACTGTCCGTTCACTGCCTGTATCCAGGCACCTCTGAATTCCCGCTTAGGGTATGGGGTATGTCCCCACGCGACTCCGTTCACCAATAACAAGGAAAGGAGAATTGTCAGTATCGTCTTTTTCATTTCACGCTATGCATATTTATATAGAGTGCAAAGGTACTATTTACCCATATTTTTTCATACCTTTGCGGACAAAAAAAGAGCGATGAAGTACTTGGAAGTGACATTTCACACGCAACCTTGTTGCGAAACGGTGAACGATGTGCTGTCGGCCCTCTGCGCCGAGATTGGTTTTGAGAGTTTCGTGGAAGCCGAGCAGGGCGTGAAGGCCTATGTACAGGAAAAGTTGTTCGACGAGAATGCGCTGAAGGGAGTCATCGATACCTTCCCCATGCCTGGCACCACCATCAGCTACAACATAGAGCCGCAGGAGGACAAGGACTGGAACGAGGAGTGGGAGAAGAATTTCTTCCAACCCATCATCATCGGCGACCGTTGCGTCATCCACAGTACGTTCCACACCAACATTCCACAAGCGGAATACGACATCCTCATCAATCCGCAGATGGCCTTCGGCACGGGGCACCACGCCACCACAAGTCTGATTATCGGCGAGCTACTCGATGCTGAGCTGCGAGGTAAGTCGTTGCTCGACATGGGTTGCGGCACGTCCATTCTGGCCATCCTGGCCTCCATGCGGGGAGCCGACCCGGTGACAGCTATCGACATCGATGACTGGTGCGTGTCCAACTCCAAGGACAACATCGCGCTCAACCATGTGGACAACATCCAGGTGGAACTGGGCGACGCTTCGTCGCTTGAGGGACGGATGTTCGACATCATCATCGCCAACATAAACCGCAACATACTACTCGCTGACATGAAGCGCTACGTGGCCTGCATGCATCTGGGCTCGGAGATCTACATGAGCGGATTCTACGTTGAGGATATTCCCTACCTGCGCGAGGAGGGCGAGCGGTTGGGCCTCATCTTCGACCACTACCGCGAGAAGGACAATTGGGCCGACATCAAGCTGATAAAGAAATAAACGTTACGACTGACGCCAATCCAAACGGTCGGGATGGTTTTGCGAAGGGCGGTCACCGATAAACGAGTACACAGGTAAGTGTCACTTGATTATATAAGTCAAGTGACAACTTGCATATAGGTCAACGGCAGTTGATTATACAAGCCGTTTCCACACGAACATATAGGACATTCGACGTTGAGCCACACCTCATTTAACTGTCGTCATTATGCCTGCGGAGTTTGAATAAGCGCCCCTATTCGAGCGGTAAGGATTCGCAAGAATCAGCGTCTGCGGTCTGTGAAGTGGAAGCGTCTGGAATGGTGAACTGCAGTAACTTATGTAGGTCGCCATTGAACACGTTCATGTCCACATCGCCGTCAATACCTTGCAGCGAGCCATTGTCGTGGTGCTGCCAAAAGGTCCATTCGCCTTGGTACTCCAAGGTGTCGACATAGTAGTGGGCAATCCAGTAAGGATAGGTGTTGAGCAACGAGTCGTTGAGGTAGCGTTGCTTGAACTTGTACGAAGCGTAGATGATGGGCTTCACCTTATAATAATCCTCCACAATGCGCAGCCAAGTTTTCACCTCGGTGCGCAACGACTCCGATGAATAGGTTCCCCGGCGCTCCACATCCAGCACAGGAGGCAAGTCGTGGGGCTGCAGCCTGACGTTCTTGATGAAGAAGGCAGCCTGTTCGCTGGCGGACGACAAGGGACTGAAGAAATGGTACGCACCACGGATGAACCCGTAGTCGAGGGCATTCTGGAAGTTTTGCTGGAAGGTGGTGTCCACCATGTCGGATCCTTCGGTAGCCTTCACGAAGACGAACTGCAGCGGACTGTCCTGTATGTGGTTCTCGTTCAGGGCCGCCCAGTCCACATTTCCCTGATGGTGGGAGATGTCGATGCCGTGCACCACAGGTTGGTAGAAGTAGATGTCCTCGGTGTTCCACCGATAGAGGTACGGACGCAGGAAGCAGTAGTAGAGGGCTACGGCATAGAGCAGAAGGATGGCACCGGAGAAGGTCCAGATGACCCAACGGGGCTGTTTGGAAATGAGCCGGCGCAGAGCGGAAGGTTGTTTCTCTTGCCCACTGGACCCATTGCTGCGTGGTGTCGGTCTTTTGGTTCGGCGTACGGTGGTGCGTGTGCGTGTCGGTTTAGTGACTTTGGTGCTTTTCTTCCGGGGCGTCTTGTCCGTCGCTTCGTCCGTCTTTGCCTGTGTCTTCTTCTTTACCATTTATATATGTGGACCAGCGTCCACTTATCTTAAAGTAAAACCGCAGATTGGCGACGTCCGGTCAGCGGGAATCTCCTCCCGCCTGCATCCGTCTCCTTCGCCAATCTGCGATTTATGTTCAAGCTATCTTACTTATTTGTTCGACTGTTCCAGAACCAGTGTCTTGGTAGGTTGGTCGCAAACCTCTGTCGGTCCGAAGTACTGGATAGGACCCGGATAAACATAGTCTGTCTCCACAGCCCACTCGTCGCGCTGAGCGGCGAATGCCTTGAAGGGAGCGCCATCCAGCTTCACCAGTGCCTTCTTGATGACCGGCTTCATCTCACCGTTGCGGCGTTCCATGTTCATCATGGCCGTGATAGGCACACCACCTGCAATCCATTGGTCGGCAGGAGCTGTCGTATTGCGTACGGAAGACATGTAACCAGTCTTGCCGTTGGCAATCAGCATGGAAGCGGTATAACCCAGCGAGTAGCAATAGTCGGCATCGTAGTTCGACGGAGCTGCGCAACGGCCTTCGTATCCGAAGAAGTGGTGCTGTGTAGCGAACTTGCCGTTGTATTTGCCCTCGGCCTTCCACTCAGCCAACTTGCGGTCCACCATGTCGGCCAACAGTTTCTCCGTCTCGATGAGGGACACCTGTACGTTTCCGTGCGGGTCGCGGTCGAGTGTCAACTGTTTGGCGACACCCTCGGGCAGACTCTCGTAGATGGCAGCGTTCTTGGCCGACAGCTTGGAGATGACCCACTCGCGCTGAGCAGACTTCTTAATCATGGAGAACTCCTTGTTCGAAGCCAACAGGTCATTCAGTTCGGCAATCAGGTCGCGGATGGCAGGGATGAACTCAATCAGGCCCTCAGGCACCAACACGGTTCCGAAGTTGCGTCCCAGTGCAGCACGCTTGGCCACAATGTCAGCGATGTAGGTCACCACATCGTCCAGCGACATGTTCTTCGCCTCTATCTCCTCAGAGACCAGGCAGATGTTCGGTTGTGTCTGCAGGGCGCACTCCAGTGCTATGTGTGAGGCAGAGCGTCCCATCAGTTTAATGAAGTGCCAGTATTTACGTGCTGAGTTACAATCGCGCTGTATGTTGCCGATAACCTCGGAGTATACCTTACAAGCGGTGTCGAAACCGAAGGAGGTCTCAATCATATCGTTCTTCAAGTCGCCGTCGATGGTCTTCGGGCAACCGATTACTTGCACACCGGCCTTCTTTGCAGCGAAATACTCTGCCAACACGCAAGCGTTGGTATTGGAGTCGTCACCGCCGATAATCGCCAGTGCGGAGATGTTCAGCTGTCTCAAGATCTCCAGTCCCTTCTCGAACTGTTCCTCTTTCTCAAGTTTCGTACGTCCCGAGCCGATGATGTCGAAACCACCCGTGTTGCGGTACTCGTCGATGATGTCAGCTGTCAGCTCCATATAGTTGTGCTGCACCAGTCCGTCCGGACCCAGTATGAAACCATAGAGGCGGCTGTCCTTGTTGATCTTCTTCAGACCGTCGAACAGTCCGGCGATGACGTTGTGTCCACCGGGGGCCTGACCTCCGGAGAGGATAACGCCGGCATTGATAGCCGGATACGACTTCTCCTCACCCTCTACGAAACGGACGATAGGCATTCCGTATGTGTTGGGGAATAATTTACGGATAGCCTCCTGGTCAGAGACGGACTCCGTCGAAGAACCCAGTTCAGCCTTCACACATCCTTTCAACGCTTTCGGTAATTTCGGGTTGTAGGCAGACCTCGCAATTTGTAATGCACTCTTTGTCATAATAACTCTTAATTTTTGTGTTTAATAATTGTTTGGATGCAAATTTCGGTGTTTTTTCTCAATCGTAAAAGTATTTTGAGTATCTTTACACCAAAATTATTGTCTAACACATCATAAATGTCTAATAATATGGCTAATAAGAGAAATTTGAAGAAGCTGGTCAACAAAATTGCAGGTATCCTGTATCAAGATTGTTTTGTGCAGATAACATATGTTCCCAACACCGACAAGGAGAAAGGCACCCAGATACTGATGAAGATTCTGAAGATGCAGGACGACCTCATCACCCGCATCTGTCACCCTGAGCCGGGCAACGTGAAGGGACACTTCAAGAAGTTGAAAGAGGACTTGTCGAACCAAACAAACGAGATTGTCGCAGAACTCGAGAAACTGAACTGACATGCTCCAATCGGTCTGCGCCTATATATATTATAAGGTATTAGGATGGACAGCCAAGGTTACCGTACCGGACTATGACAAATACATCATTTGCGTAGCTCCCCACACCTCAAACTTCGATTTTCTGCTGGGCATCATCTTCTACACCGCCATCGGCAGACGAACGGGGTTCATGATGAAGAAGGAGTGGTTCGTGTGGCCACTTGGCATACTCCTCCGCCGCATAGGCGGCATCCCCGTCCGGCGAAACAAGAAAAGCTCACTGGTAGCCCAGCTGTCCGACGAAGCAAAGAAGCGAGACACCTTTCACCTGGCCATCACCCCAGAAGGAACCCGGTCGGCGAACCCCGTCTGGAAGAAAGGTTTTTATTACATCGCGCTGGAAGCGAAGATTCCCATCCTACTGGCGGCACCCGACTACGAAAAGAAGTGTGTCACGTTAGAGAAGGAAATCAACCCTTGTGGCGACTTCGACAAAGACATGCGTGAGATAAAGCTCTACTTCAAGGGCGTGAGAGGGAAACACCCCAAACGGTTTACCATCGGCGAGGTGTGACAGCCAGTGACTTGCCAAGTGCAACAAACATAGCGAAGAGGGATTGGAGACGATCCCTCTCCTTGTTCATGGTTATTCATTTGCATAATTCAACGTCCACGTTATGAATCGACTATTGTCCACATTGACGGTGTGCACCGTCGGCCTGCTGTGTCAGGCACAGCAACTGCAGCAAACCGTGCAGGCCCGTCTGCAGGAGTTCTTCAGCAACTACACGACCACATACGCCAACATCGGCCACACCAAGCTGAAGTCTATAGAGCTGAACCCTGAGGAACACCGGCTGGACATCTATCCCGAGACGAATTTTGCTTATCAGACCTTCACCAAGGAGACGGTGGAAGGCATCTACCGCTCCGTGAAGATGTGTCTGCCCGGACCTGTCAACCGCTACACCATCACCATCCATGCCGACGGGAAACCTATAGAGGACTTGGTACCCAACGCGCTAAGGAAGCGAGGCAAGGACAAAGAACGGCTCTGGGGCGACATCGAATACAAGGGCAACGCCTGGGTAGAGAATCTCTCACGCCCCTACTCGATTACCGAAGGACTGGAGGGACGACACGTAGCCGTGCACCAGAGCCACGGCAAATACTACCGCAACGACGAAGGCACCTGGAAGTGGCAACGCCCGCGGCTGTTCTGCACCACCGAAGACCTCTTCACGCAGACCTTCGTGGTACCCTACATCCTACCGATGCTGGAGAATGCGGGAGCCGTGGTCTACTCCGCCCGCGAGCGGGACTGGCAGCCCAACGAGGTGATAGTGGACAACGACACACGCACAGCCGGCAGCCTTTACTACGAGGACAACAACCGACGGAGCCAATGGACAACGAGTCCCAGCAAAGGATTTGCCCACGTGAAGACAATCTATCAGGACGGTGACAACCCCTTCGAGGACGGCACGGCAAGGTCTGTGCCCACCTCTTCGAAGAAGCGCCGGAAGACTTTTGTCGAATGGATTCCCGACATACCCGAAGAGGGGCGATACGCCGTCTACGTATCCTACCAGACATTGCCCAACAGCGTGAGCGACGCCCACTACACGGTGTTTCACAAGGGCGGAGCCACAGAGTTCTCAGTGAATCAACAGATGGGCGGCGGCACGTGGGTCTACCTGGGGACGTTCGAGTTCGACCGCGGCAACAACGACTACGGTATGGTGGTGCTGAGCAACGAGAGCAAGCACAGGGGCGTGGTGTCTGCCGATGCCGTACGTTTCGGCGGCGGCATGGGCAACGTCGGTCGCTCGTCCGACAAACAGCAACAGCTGACAGTGAGCGGTGTGCCGCGCTACCTCGAGGGGGCACGCTACAGCGCCATCTGGCGAGGGATGCCGGAGCAGGTCTACAACGGACGAAAAGGTACCAACGACTATGCCGACGACATCAACACCCGGTCCCTGGAACTCAACTATCTCTCGGGCGGATCGGTCTACAACCCACGGCAGGAGGGGCTGAAAGTCCCCTTCGAACTGTCCGTCAGCGTACACAGCGACGCGGGCTTCTCCAGAGAGGACAACTTCATCGGCACCCTGGGCATCTACACCACCGACCATAACGACGGACTGCTGGGCGCACCCGTTTCCCGCTACACATCGCGCGACCTGAATGACATCGTGCTCACCGGACTGAAGCGGGACATCAGCGCATCGCTCGGCGTGAACTGGACGCACCGCGGCATGTGGAACCGCAACTACAGCGAGAGCCGCGTGCCACAAGTGCCCTCCATGATACTGGAGACGCTCTCGCACCAAAACTTTGCGGACATGCAGTTGGGTCACGACCCGCACTTCAAGTTCGCCCTTGGACGCTCGGTCTACAAATCCATCCTGAAATATATCGCCACCATGCACGGTACGAGTTACACGGTGCAACCGCTGCCTGTCACCCACTTTGCCGTACAGCTCAACGCAAAGAAGCGGAAAGCCCTGCTGACCTGGGAACCCCAGAGCGACCCGCTGGAGCCGACTGCCACACCCCAAAGCTACATCGTCTACACCCGCATCGGGTATGGAGGGTTCGACAATGGCGTGGTGGTGAAGGGCCATTCCTGTCAGAAGGAGCTGGAACCGGGAGTGACCTACAGCTTCAAGGTGGCGGCACTCAACAAGGGCGGCGAGAGTTTCCCATCGGAGACACTGTCCGCCTGTCTGATGAAGAAGAGCGCAGAGACCGTCCTAATCGTGAACGGCTTCAACCGCCTCAGCGGACCGGCTACACTGCAGACCGCCACCCAGCAGGGATTCGACCTCCGCGCTGATGCCGGTGTACCTTATCTCCGCACCCCCGAATACTGTGGCGAGCAGACAGGCTTCGACCGCAGCAAGATTGGCATAGAGACTGAGGGCGGACTGGGATTCAGCGGCGACGAGCTGGAAGGCAAACTCATTGCAGGCAACACGTTCGACTATCCCTTCGTCCACGGCAAAGCCATACAGGCGGCGGGCGGATACAACTTCGTGTCGTGCAGCAGCGCCGCTGTGGAGGACGGCCTTGTTCACCCCGAGGATTATGCCATAGTGGACTACATCGCCGGAGTGGAGAAACAGCCTTTCACGGAGAGCGCCCAGCGTTGGATGTCCGACTATTGCCGTTATGGAGGCCGTCTGCTCATCTCGGGAGCCTACGTCGGCGACAGTCAGGCGACGGACTTCACCTCTACCCTACTGAAGTTCCAGTCCGTCGGCTCCATGTCAGGCTCCACCTCCGATGAGGTGTACGGCACAGGTATCCGTTTCCACATCCATCGGCAACCGAACGAGAAGAGTTACGCCGTGCCGGAGCCTGCCTGCATCCTCCCCACCACCGGAGCCATCTCCGCCTTTGCCTACACCGACGGCAACATGGGAGCCGGCACCGCCTACAAGGGTGCGGACTACAGTGTGTTCGTGTTGGGATTCCCGTTCGAGAGCATCACCGGGCGAACGGACCGGGAGCACATCATGAGGGGGATACTGCAATACTTCAGCAAGTAAGTGATGTCCCGGCAAGCGAACGTACCTCAAGAAGCAAACGGATGAAGACATGTTTGTATGGTTGTCAGAATCTTGTACGAGATAGCTATGGACTCGTTGCGCGCCGCCTTCGGACAGTTGAAGTCCTACAAATGTAGCCGTCAGATGCTTGCCCGATGGCCATGAGTTCTCCGGGGGCAGAGTTCTTGAGAGGGGCAAAGCCTCATCAGTAGACTACGTGGTCATCCAACTCCTGCTTGATGGCCATCAGCTCTTCGCGCAGAGCTTTCAGACGGTCGATGACTTCCATATATTTTATGGTAGCTGTGGGATTGTCTTTCAGCACCTGGCGCACACCGTCGTAGGACATCTGCTTCTCGCGCACCAAGTGGTGAATCAAGCGCACATCCTCCAGATCCTCGGCCGTGTATTGCCGGATGTTACGGCCTGCCTTCTTGGGATGAATGGTCTTGGGGAACGCGTGCTCCCAGTTGCGGAGCGTAGCCTCCGTCACTTGGAACATATCCGCCACCTCGCTGATGGAGTAATAGAGCTTGAGATTCTTGTTTTTATAGAGGGCCATCGTTCTGCGTATCTATCAGTCAAACACTTTGCCGTGGTTGGCAGCCATCTGTATCATCTTGTCGTAATCCTCCGCACTCAGGTCCATGAAGTAATAGTTCACGGGGTTCACCTTCTGCCCCTTCACCACCACCTCATAGTGAAGGTGCGGTCCCGTGCTCTTTCCGGTGGAGCCTACCTTACCTATCACCTCACCCCGCTGTACCCGCTGTCCGCGCCGCACATCTATTTCGCTCAAGTGGGCATAGCGTGTATGATAGCCATAGCCATGGTCCACCTCTATGGTGTTGCCGTAGCCTGTCTCCCAGTCGGCAGATATCACCGTGCCGTCGCCCGTGACGTAGACCGGCGTGCCCGTGTTGGCGGAGAAGTCCATGCCACCATGGAACTTGGGAGTCTGGTAGATAGGGTCGATGCGCACGCCGAATCCGGAAGCCGTCTGCTTGAGGTTCTTGTTGGACACCGGCTGAATGGCGGGAATGCACTTCAGCATCTCGTCGTGGTTCTTACACATCTCCACCACCTCGTCGAACGACTTCGACTGGACGTAGACCTGCTTCACCAGCAAGTCAGTCTTCTGCGCCGTGTTGACGACAAGGTCGGCGTTGGCCATGTCCATCAGGTCCTGATAGCGGTTCGTATTCCCATATCCGCCCATGCGTATGGCATCCGACACAGGGTCGGCTTGCAGCATCACACGGTAAAGGTTATCATCGCGTTGCTGCAGGTCCTGCATCACATCCAGGGCTTGGTCCAGCCTGTCGGACAATACTTTGTATTGTGCCTGCATACGGGAGTTCTCTATCCGCAGGGCCTTTTCCGAGGGTGTACCCAGCAGCCAAAGCAACAACAGGAAGAAGCCGGCACCCAATCCCATGCCGACAAACAGCTGGCGCAGAATGCTCAGCGCACGCTGCCGCATTGTCGGATATACCCGGTCGTAAGTGCGGGTACGAGGGTTATATATGTAGTAAACTTTTCGCATTCAATAGGTTCTATAAAGACATTCATTAGCTCCGGCAACAAGATTTTGCCGAATATTTGTGGCAAAAATAATAAATCGCACTATCTTTGCAAATCTTTTTCTCGAATATTAATTTGAAACCTACAGATATGTTAACTGCAAACGAAATTAGAGACTCGTTCAAAAGTTTCTTCGAATCAAAGGGTCACCTCATTGTCCCCTCCGCACCTATGGTGATAAAGGATGACCCTACACTGATGTTTACCAACGCCGGCATGAACCAGTTCAAGGACATTATCCTTGGCAACCACCCCGCCAAGAGCAAACGGGTGGCGGACTCGCAGAAGTGTCTGCGCGTCAGCGGTAAGCACAACGACTTGGAAGAGGTGGGCCACGACACCTACCACCACACGATGTTCGAGATGCTGGGCAACTGGTCATTCGGCGACTACTTCAAGAAAGAGGCCATCTCTTGGGCCTGGGAATATCTGGTAGACGTGCTGAAACTGGACCCCGCCAACCTCTATGCCACCGTGTTCGAGGGCAGTCCCGAAGAGGGCATCGACCGCGACAACGAGGCAGCCTCCTATTGGGAACAGTTCCTTCCAAAAGACCATATCATCAATGGCAACAAGCACGACAACTTCTGGGAAATGGGCGACACGGGACCTTGCGGCCCCTGCTCCGAGATTCACGTGGACTCCCGCTCGACTGAAGAGAAAGCTAAAGTCCCCGGACGCGAACTGGTGAACAAAGACCACCCGCAGGTAATCGAAATCTGGAACCTCGTGTTCATGCAATACAACCGCAAGGCCGACGGCAGTCTGGAGCCGTTGCCCGCCAAGGTAATCGACACCGGCATGGGATTCGAACGTCTGGTCCGCACCCTGCAAGGCAAGACGTCTAACTACGACACGGACGTGTTCCAGCCCCTCATCAAGGTAATAGGCGACCTCTCCGGCCACACCTACGGCAAGGATGAGAAGACCGACATCGCCATGCGTGTAGTTGCCGACCACGTGCGCACCATCGCCTTCTCCATCACCGACGGCCAGCTGCCGTCCAACGCCAAGGCCGGCTACGTCATCCGCCGCATCCTGCGCCGCGCCGTACGCTACGCCTACACCTTCCTCAACCAGAAGCAAGCTTTCATGTACCGCCTCATCCCTGCCTTGATAGACAACATGGGCGGTGCCTACCCCGAGTTGAAAGCCCAGCAGGCTCTCATCGAGAAGGTGGTGAAGGAAGAAGAAGAAGCTTTCCTCCGTACCCTGGAGACAGGCATCCGCTTGCTCGACAAGACCATGGCCGATGCCAAGGCTGCCGGAAAGGCAGAAATCAGTGGTGTGGATGCCTTCACACTCTACGACACCTTCGGATTCCCTATAGACCTAACAGAGCTCATCCTGCGCGAGAACGGACTCACCGTCAACCTCAGCGAGTTCGATGCCGAGATGCAGAAGCAGAAACAGCGTGCCCGCAACGCCGCCGCTGTGGAGACGGGTGACTGGATTGTGCTGAAAGAGGGCGAGACCGAGTTTGTAGGCTACGACTATACAGAATATGAGACTTCCATCCTGCGCTATCGTCAGGTGAAACAGAAAGGCCAGACCTTGTTCCAGATTGTGCTCGACAAGACTCCGTTCTATGCCGAGAGCGGTGGTCAGGTGGGCGACACCGGCGTGTTGGTCAGCGAGTTCGAGACCATCGACATCATCGACACGAAGAAAGAAAACAACCTGCCCATCCACTTGGCCAAGAAGTTGCCCGAGCACCTCGACGCTCCCATGATGGCCTGCGTGGACACGGACAAGCGTGCCGCCTGCGAAGCCAACCACTCTTGTACGCACTTGCTCGACGAGGCACTGCGCCAGGTGTTGGGCACCCACGTGGAGCAGAAGGGTTCGCTCGTCACACCGGACTCGCTGCGTTTCGACTTCTCTCACTTCCAAAAGGTGACCGACGAGCAGCTGCGTGAGGTGGAGCATCTGGTAAATGCCAAGATTCGTGCCAACGTGCCTCTGACCGAGCACCGCAATGTGCCCATCGAGAAGGCCAAAGAGTTGGGAGCTATCGCCCTCTTCGGCGAGAAGTATGGCGACCATGTACGCGTCATCCAGTTCGGTTCTTCCATCGAGTTCTGTGGTGGTACGCACGTGTCATCGACCGGCAAGATCGGCATCGTCCGCATCCTCTCCGAGAGTTCCGTAGCCGCCGGTGTCCGCCGTATCGAGGCCATCACCGGAGCCAAGGTGGAGGCTATGATGGACACCATCCAGGATACAATGAACGAGCTTCGCTCCCTATTCAACAACGCACCGGACCTGCGGGTTGCCATCCGCAAGTACATCGACGAGAACGCAGGCTTGAAGAAGCAAGTCGATGAGTACATCAAGGAGAAAGAAGTTTCTGTGAAAGAACAGCTGAAGGCCTCAGCCAAACAGATCAACGGCATCACCGTAGTGAAGGCCGTGCTCCCGATGCCTGCCGCATCAGTGAAGAACATCGCCTTCCAGCTGCGTGGCGAGATTGCCGAGAATCTGCTCTTCGCCCTTGGTTCCGTAGAGGGCGGCAAGCCTATGCTCACCGTGATGCTGAGCGACAACCTGGTAGCCTCTGGTCTGAAGGCCGGCAACTTGGTGAAGGAAGCCGCCAAGCTGATACAAGGTGGTGGCGGTGGACAGCCTCACTTCGCTACGGCCGGTGGCAAGAGAACCGAAGGCCTCTCTGCCGCTGTGGACAAAGTCATCGAGCTGGCAAACCTGTAACAACTACTCCAGTGGCCCAACCAAAGCCACCTGCCTTTATAAGCGGGGCGTCGGATTATCAAGTCCGGCGCCCCGCTTTTTGTTTTCCGAAACACCGCTTATTCAACAGTGAAAGAACCGGTATGTATACACTGCAGAACCCCGACTCAACTGTTGACTGACAACTGCCATCCATGTGGATGACAATTGCCGTACACGTGGATGACAATTGCCGTACACGTGGATGGCAACTGCCGTACACACGTTTGGCAACTGCCGTACATCATATTGGCCTAGACTTTTCAATGAATTCGTCCCCTGTCTTCAAGGTCTGTAAACGTATTTCATCACGATATGTAATGGGGGCTATCCATTGAATCCAAGCCCCTCGCAACCAACGCGGCCAGACGTGTCGGGCATCCGGGCCATGCCGCTTTTGTCAAGGCAACGTAGCGGGCGTTAAATCTTTGAGATTACCCGGTAAGCTTTCCAAATAACTCTGCGCGCACCCCGACAGTTCATCATGTAGCGCGGACACGAGGCAAGGATGGCCGTCACCTACGTTTTTCACAGCAAAACAAAGGCGGCAGTTTCGTAGATGTAACGGAAATGTGTACCTTTGCGTTCGGAATTTAGTGTCCGACAAAATAAGAAACATAATAGCTATGGCAAGATTCAAACGCATTCTGCTCAAGCTGAGCGGAGAGAGCCTGATGGGCGAGAAGAAATATGGTATCGACGAACAACGGTTGGCACAGTATGCCGAACAGATCAAAGAGATTCACGACATGGGCGTGCAGATAGGCATCGTCATCGGTGGCGGCAACATCTTCAGAGGCCTCACCGGTGCGGGAAAAGGTTTCGACCGCGTGAAGGGCGACCAGATGGGCATGTTGGCCACGGTCATCAACAGTCTGGGTCTGAGCTCCGCACTGGCAGCGGCAGGTGTGAAAGCCCGTGTACTGACAGCCGTCCGCATGGAGCCCATCGGTGAGTTCTACTCGAAGTGGAAAGCCATCGACTGCATGGAACAAGGCGAGGTAGTCATCATGTCGTGCGGCACAGGCAGTCCCTACTTTACCACCGACACGGGTTCTTCGTTGCGCGGCATCGAGATAGAGGCCGACGTGATGCTGAAAGGCACACGCGTGGACGGCATCTACACCGCCGACCCGGAGAAAGACCCCACTGCCACCAAGTTCGACGACATCACCTACGACGAGGTGCTGAAGCGTAACCTCCGCGTGATGGACCTCACTGCCACCTGCATGTGTAAGGAGAACAACCTGCCCATCATCGTGTTCGACATGGACACGGTGGGCAACCTGAAGAAGGTGATGAGCGGCGAGAACATCGGTACACTGGTCCACAACTAATCCACTCAGATGGAATCATTCGAACAACTGATAGGCCAAAAGCTGTCTATCGCACCGCACCAAGTGGCCAACACCATCGCCCTGCTCAACGGTGGAGCGACGGTGCCCTTCATCAGCCGCTACCGCAAGGAGGCTACCGGCGGACTGGACGAGGTGCAGATAGGCAACGTGAAGGAGCAGTACGACAAACTGTGCGAACTCAGCAAACGGAAGGAGACCATCCTCTCCACCATTGCCGAGCAGGAGAAGCTAACGCCCGAACTGAAGCGACGCATCACCGACTGCTGGGACGCCACCGAGCTGGAGGACATCTACCTGCCCTTCAAGCCTAAGCGGAGAACCCGAGCAGAGATAGCCCGACAAAAGGGATTGGAACCGTTGGCAACCATACTGACCCTACAGCGCGAAAACAACCTGAGTGCCTGCGTGAAGCGGTTCCTTGGCAAGGAAGTGCCCAACGAAGAGGAGGCTCTGAAGGGAGCCCGCGACATCGTGGCCGAACAGGTGAACGAGAATGAACGGGCCCGCAACCTCATACGCAACCGCTTCACACGCGAGGCCGTCATCACATCGCAACTGGTGAAGGGGAAGGAGGAAGAGGGACAGAAGTACAAGGACTACTTCGACTTCTCCGAACCGCTGAGCCGCTGCTCGTCGCACCGTCTGTTGGCCATGCGCCGGGGCGAGAACGAAGGCATACTGCGTGTCGCTATCTCGCCCAACGACGAGGAGTGCGTGGAGCGGCTGGACCGCGCCTTCGTGAAAGGCAACAACGCCTGCAGCCAGCAGGTGGCAGAGGCCGTAAAGGATGCATACAAACGACTGTTGAAGCCCTCCATAGAGACGGAGTTCGCCTCGCTAAGCAAGCAGAAGGCGGACGAGGAAGCCATACGGGTGTTTACCGCCAACCTGCGGCAACTGCTGCTCGCACCGCCCCTCGGGCAAAAGCGGGTACTGGGCATCGACCCCGGTTACCGCACAGGTTGCAAGGTGGTTTGCCTCGATGCACAAGGGAAGTTGCTGCACAACGAAGCCATCTACCCTCACCCTCCCAAGAACGAGAAGAGCACAGCGGCCAAGAAACTGGTACATCTGGTGGAGCAGTATGCCATCGAAGCCATTGCCATCGGCAACGGTACGGCAAGCCGCGAGACAGAGGAGTTTGTCACCTCGCTACGCTACGACCGCGCCCTGCAGGTATTTGTGGTGAGCGAGGACGGAGCCTCCATCTATTCGGCATCGAAGATAGCCCGCGACGAGTTCCCCGACTACGACGTGACGGTGCGCGGGGCCGTCTCCATCGGTCGCCGGCTGATGGACCCGTTGGCAGAGCTGGTGAAGATAGACCCGAAGTCCATCGGCGTAGGCCAGTATCAGCACGACGTGGACCAAACCAAGCTGAAGCAGTCGCTGGACCAGACCGTAGAGAGTTGCGTCAATGCTGTAGGCGTGAACCTGAACACCGCCAGCCGACACCTGCTCACCTACATATCGGGACTGGGACCGCAATTGGCACAGAACATCGTGGACTACCGCAACGAGAACGGAGCCTTCAGCTCGCGCAAGGAGTTGATGAAAGTGCCGCGCATGGGTGCCAAAGCCTTCGAGCAGTGTGCGGGATTCCTGCGTATCCCCAACGGCACAAACCCACTCGACAATACGGCCGTGCACCCCGAGAGTTACCCCATAGTGGAACAGATGGCCAAGGACCTGAGCTGCACCGTGGACCAACTGATTCAGCAGAAGGAGTTGCGCAGTCAAATAAAGTTGGAGAAGTATGTCACCCCCACCACCGGTATGCCTACGCTGAACGACATCATGAAGGAACTGGAGAAGCCGGGACGCGACCCGCGCCAGACCATCAAGGTGTTTGAGTTCGACAAGAGCATACGCACCATCGACGACCTCCGTCCGGGGATGGAGCTGCCGGGCATCGTCACCAACATCACCAACTTCGGATGCTTCGTGGACATAGGCATCAAGGAGAAGGGACTGGTGCACATCTCGCAACTGGCGGAGAAGTTCGTGCAAGACCCCACACAGGTGGTGAGCATCCACCAACACATCCGCGTGCGCGTACTCGACGTGGACCTGCAACGCAAACGCATAGGGCTGAAGAAGTTGGAGGACTGAGGCATCAACTAACGAGTACAAGGAACGATAAAAGGAGAATAAAATGAAA
>CAVINS010000045.1:28433-29043 GCA_963643925.1 Bacteroidaceae bacterium | reverse complement strand
GCCGACCTCTCGCTCAGAGATCAGAATGGTTACAATGCCCTGGAGACAGCAGCCATCTATCACTGCCAAGACATTTGCGAACTGTTGATGCAAGCAGATAGAGGACTAGTGAACGAGTCACAATCCTTGACAGACCTGGCTGATAACGACCGATTCAAAAAATGGATTTCTAATTACTAATGCATATGTCCATAAATATAAACAATTATAATGACATCTTTGACCAGCTTACCAAAGCCACAGATGTCGCCATCTCTTCTAACAATGACGAGATTAAGAAGATATTCTTGAAAATCAAAGAGAAATTCGACGACATAAAAGAGGGCGGCGACCAACTGAAACGCGACAACGAAATCCTGAAGATAGGTGTCGTGGGACAAGTGAAAGCGGGCAAGTCATCGTTCTTGAACTCTCTGTTCTTCGAGGGCGAGAATGTACTTCCGAGAGCCTCAACACCGATGACAGCCGGTCTCACCGTACTGGAATATGGTGAAGAAGACCTATTCACCATAGAATACTATAGTGAGAATGAATGGAAGAAGTTTGAGGATAAAGCCACAGATTACGACAAAATCATCATGGATATGAAGTCGGAGAATTCCGCCTTATC
>CAVINS010000045.1:0-28423 GCA_963643925.1 Bacteroidaceae bacterium | reverse complement strand
GATGAAGAAGCCGCAAAAATGGCTAATATACAGGAAGACTTGTCGGCAGCCAAAGAACTGATTGTAAAATGTTCCAGTAAAGCTCGTGGCAAGATTGGGAAGTCGTCTGATGAGAAAGCGTTTTCCGGCATTAAAGATTTACAGGACACTCTTGAGAACTATGTAGGTGCCGACGGACAGTTTACCTCTGTAGTGAAGAGCCTGACCATCCATCTGCACGACGAGCGCCTCAAGGGTATGCGCATTGTCGACACTCCGGGAGTGAACGATCCCGTCGTATCTCGCGAGCAACGCACTCGTGAGTTCCTGCGCGAGTGTCATGGTGTGTTCTTCCTAAGTTTCGCCTCACGCTTCTTTGACAGTACCGATGTAAGTTTCCTCACCAACCGTATCGGGTCGCAGGGCATCGGCACCGTGGTCCTTATTGCCAGTAAGTTTGATTCAGTACTGCAGGATGCAGGCACCAAGTTTCAGGACGACCTTGGTAATGCACTCGACGACTGCCAAAGTCAGCTAAAGAAACAGTTCCGACGCAATCTATCGGGATCCGACTACAAAGGCGACGAGCCACGTTTTGCAGTCAGCTCGGGTATCGGATATTCCATCGCTAAGAAGAAACCTTCTGACTGGGACAACATGGAGAAACATGTAGTGTCACAGATGCAACGGTTCTATCCCAGCTTCTTCAAAACAGATGGGGACATCAAGTCTACATTCAATGAGCTCTCCCAGATAGACGACATACGCGAGTCCTATCTTATCGGTGATTTTGTCAAGAACCGCGACAAGATTATATCGAGTAAGCTGAATAACTATTTTGCCAACGCTGCTAGTGAGATAGGCAAAATCCTGGACGATAGTAAGTCACATCTCCAAGAGCGACACGATGCACTGAATTCCAGTGATATTTCTCAAATGGAGAAGAAGCGCAAAGCCACGAAGGATCTCGTGGACAAAATCGTGGGGGATATCGATTCCATGGCCAACTGGACAGACGATATGGCAGAGCAGGCTATGAAAGAGTGTTGGAATCGTTATAATGCTCCAACAGTCAAAGTACCTGTGAAAGACGAGGACATCACCTTTACCCGCCAGTCGACTTTCTGGAGTCGCACCAAGAATGTGACGTCCTCCTACACGAGAATCGACGAACAGAAACTGATAGAGGAGATTACGAAGAACGTAAATACCGCGGCAAATAATCTGGCAACTGAATGGAACAAGCAATCCCAAAATCTTTTGAATTCCATCAAGAACAAGATTGGTGAACTGATAGCAGACGCTGAACAAAAAGATTCCGATGCCAAACTAGATACTGACGGATTGCGTCGGATTCTTGGAGAAGTGATCGCTTCGATGAGCAATTCTTCCGTGATGAATGTGAAGGATTTGACAAACGATATCTACGGTACTATTATGGATATTGCACAAGATAGTGAGATTTCCTTATATGTAAGGAGCGTCGACGAAGCTACCGCAAAGAACGAATTGTCTTCAAGAGCACGGAAAAAACGAAACGAGATAGGAAGTAGATTGAAGAATTTGTTGGATCAATTTAATACTGACATTCAGACAGAACTCAAGAAGTCGGAGAATGAAGTCGTGAATATCTTTACATCTCGCAAGAATGAGCTGACTCGTAAAGCAAATGATTCTGTAAAAGAGTATCTTGACTACCTAGAAAAGGAATTGAAGGATAAGAAAGCACAACTTGCGAACTACGAGAAGGCAATGGAGAACATTAACAAAATAGGAAAATTGGTATAACTATGGTAGTAGACAAATATATTGAGGCACTGACTACAGAACAGCAAGAACTGATTTCGTATGTCAAACGTATGACCGCAAACATATCCGTCCCTGATTCGGCCATCGTAATAACTCAACCGATACAACCAAAGAATCACAAGGCGGCTTCTGCTATTTGCTTGGCAGGAGGTGTTTTGGCAATGGTTGCCGGTTATTGCATGAACAATAATGTCATTACGGTTGCTGGCGGAATAGCCTTTGCCGGAGGTGCTGGTCTTTCGGTAATGGACAGCAAGAATAGCTGTAATGCGAGTGTACAACGTGAAGTGGATTATTTCAAAGTAACAAGCCACTATTATAAGTCTCTTTCGGATATATATAAGTATGTCACCAACCATTGGACGGGGACGTTGGCAGAGTTGAAAGGGAAACTCAAATCCGATATTATGCAAATTGATATACCTGAAGAAAAGCAGAACAAAGCAATTCAGTCAATTCTGACAACTTCAGTTGTTGACATGTCAATGTCTGACCTTTCTAAGGACCTCAGCGGAATAGAGAAGTCCAGGGATGAAAATGGTTATAATCAATACGTATCTGTCTTTACTCGCAAATGCATAGAATCTATAAATACAGCCTTCGAGGAGCAAAGGGCAATATACGGGAAATTGCGTGAGGTAATTATGGAATAGTCCTGCTTTATGAGAGAAATATGTAGGTAGGTTGTTTTTTGAAATACGACCTACCTACGTTACATATCACTATTATAAGGATTTATCACATGAAACTATTTATAGCATTCACTGAGTTGCAGGACTATGTCCGGAGTCATTATCAGAAAGAACTGGAGCTGAGCTATGTCGCCGGTTCTACAGTGGGAGTTGCAACGGCAGTCAAGATTCTTGGCTTTTCCAAGTCAATCGGCATCAATCTTACCATAGAGCGTATAGAGGGGACCGACCTCTACTTGACTTACGACGGTAAGATGGGGATAGAGTTGTTCGTCACCCCGGCTATCTCTTTCATCAAAAAGCTGGTCCCCGAGAAGACGGAGATGATACAGATGCTGCCGGACAACACCGTCAAAGTATCTCTGGGTGATATTGAGCGACTGAAGAAGGTGTTCGACAAGTTGACACTTCATCGCATCTATTTCGAGCCGGAAGGTATTACCCTGGAAGCAAGTTTGCTGCCTGATTGTTAGCCAGAAGTCCAAGCGTCCTTGTTGCACATACCCATCTGTATTCCATCTTTTACAGGAATGGAGGCATGTAGAACGGGAGGCATTTGAGGGAACCATCTTTCCGCAGGTCCTTGCCATGGATAAAGTACTACTACAGAATGCCTTTCCGCAGAAAATGTCAGAATCCGCAAACTTTTGTAGGGCATAACCGACAGAATCCGCAAACTTTAAAGTGCCGAATATGTCAGAATCCGCAAAGTTATTCAATAGGAGCAAAGACTACCCCACTCTCACCATCCGGCCGTAAAGCCACATGGCGAAGGCATAGATGAGGAAGGCGGTGAAGAATCCGGCAATGGCATCTATCAGGTAGTGGGCCTGGATGTAGACGGTGGCGCAACAGAGCAACACGTAGAAGGGCATCAGACACCAGAAGAGAAACTTCTTGGCACGGAATGCCAACAAGAGGATGATGGTGGACATGCCCACGTGGGAACTGGGGAAGGCGGCTGTCGGGCGCTCACCAGCCTGCTGCGACATCTCCACCAACTTATAGAAAATGCCCCAATCGGGCTCCTTGGCGGGGAGCAGTTCGGCATGGTAGTTGAAGTAATCGCCTATGGCAGGGAAATGCGCCTGGGCAACCTGGTCCAGTCCGATGGCTGGGAAATAGTACTGCGGCCCGGCAACAGGCAGGAACAGGTAGATGAGATAGTAGACGAAGAAGGAGGTGACGAGCACAAAGGCCACCTTGTCGAACTCGCGGTAACGGCAGAAGAAGTAGAACAACGCAATACCGAAAATCATCGGATAGTAGCTGAAGTAGCCCAGGTTGAAGGCTTCACAAAACCAAGCCGACGAGCAGTACTGCGAGAAGAGAATGGCGGGTTGGCAATGGAAGATGACCTGCTCACACGAGGCGAAGAGGTGGTCGAGGTTGGGGAACAGGCGGTTGAACTCATAGGTATCGGGGTACCAATAGGCCAACAGTCCCATCTGAAAGGCCGTGCGCAAGAAAGTCGTCAGCTTGCAGGCATATTGCCGGTAAATCCAGACCAGCAGTACCATAGCTACCACAATAATCAACCGCTCGAACAGCATACCCAGGGGGCGTTCCATCCGATGGAACAGCAGTATGATGACGACCGAGGTAAAGAGTGTGTAGAGGAGTCCTATCTTCTCAATGGCGAAGAATCCCTTCTTCGCGTCCGTCTTTTTCAGTAATTCTAAAGCCATCTTTCTTGTTTGTACCACGCAATGACTTCCTTCACGCCACGCGCCAAGTCGTAGTCGGCCCGGTAGCCAAGTTCTTCCTCGGCCGGGGTGATGTCACATTGCCAGTTGCGTTGTTTCATGATTTTATACTTGTCACCGTTCAGCGTACTGCTCTTACCACAAAGGCCAGCCACAGTTTCGGCCAGCAAAGATACGACTTTTAGAATAAACAACGGACATTTGATGTGTACAACCAGCGGATTGCCCAACTCTTTCTCTATCAAGTGAGAGAAGGTGCTGCTCTGGTACACCTGTCCGTCGCTCAGCAGATAGGTGCGGTCCGTCACTTGTTTGTCGATAGCCAGATAGATGCCTTTGACCAAATCCTTCACGTAGATGAAGGTGATATCCTGTCGTTTGTAGCCTACCGAGAAGTCGAGATGTTGCTTGATGGACTTGGCCATGAGGAAGTAATCCTTTTCGCGCGGACCATAGACTCCTGTAGGGCGGAAGATGACGTAAGGGAAGCCGCTGAGCGACTTCAGGTAGTTTTCTGAAGCCAGTTTGCTCTCGCCATACGCCGTGTTGGGCCGGGCCTCATCGGTCACCCGGATGGGTGTGTAGTCTTTCTCGCGAAGCGGCCCCATCACACTGAGCGAGCTGATGTAGACGAACTGGCAGGGAGTCATCTGCAGTGCCATCAGCGTCTCCACCAGGTTACGCGTGGCTTGGTAGTTGCCTTTCATGAAGTCCTCCCGGTGTCGGCACTTGGTCACGCCGGCGCAATGGACTATCACGTCCCATCCGTCGTGTTGCCGTTTATGTTCTTGGAGTTGGTTCTGAAGTGTCTGAGGGTTAGCAAAGTCGAGGCAAGCGAACTGTATCCGTTCGTCCTGCAAGTAGCGCAGAGAACTGCTTTGGCGCACGCCGGCCCACACCTCCATACCCCGGTGCAAGGCCTCTTCCACCAGGAAGCTGCCGATGAACCCGCTCGCCCCTGTTATCAATATCTTCATCTGTCTATTCCGCTTTTGTCTGTTGAGTGTGCAAAGGTAATGCAAGTGAGGGCAAAATATCAAGCTTGCACGAAATAATTTCGTATCATCCATAGGCTTTGAGCTAGCGATATCCAAAAAACAGAGGAGGAAATGCATGGGGATACGAGAAAATTCGCTTCCTTTGTAGAAGTAAACTGAGAACTCTAAAACAATCACTATTATGGGTAAATCGGGTAGAAAAGGCGGCAAACGCATGACGAAGAAGGAACTGGTGGAACAACTGACCGCTATGTTCCAAAAAGATATCAATCAACTATGGGGAATAAAGCAGATTTTCGATGAGCTGAAGCTGGACACACATCCGCTGAAGGCACTCTGTCTGGACATCCTCGACGACATGGTGGAGGAGGATTACATCTGCGAGCCCAAGAAGGGACTCTTCCAATATAACGACCACGGACAAATCATAGAAGGTACATTCCAGCGGAAGAGCAACGGGAAGAACTCGTTCCTGCCCGAGGGGGGCGGCGAGCCAGTGTTCATTGCCGAGCGCAACTCGGGTCACGCGATGAACAACGACAAGGTGCGCGTGGCACTCTTCGCCAAACGGAAGAACCGCGAGCGCGAGGGCGAGGTCATCGAGATTGTGGAACATGCCGACCAGAACTTCATCGGCACCCTGCAGGTGGAGAAGGGCTACGCCTTCCTGATCACCGAGGACCGCAACCTAGCCAACGACATCTTCATCCCGAAGGAGAACCTGAAGGGTGGAAAGACAGGCGACAAGGCCGTGGTGAAGATCACCGAATGGCCCTTCCGTGCGAAGAATCCTATCGGCAAGGTGATAGACATCCTCGGCAAGGCGGGCGACAATACGACGGAGATGCACGCCATACTGGCCGAGTACGGATTGCCATACGTCTACCCGGAGAATGTGGAGAATGCCGCGGACAAGATTCCAGAGACCTTCACGAAGGAGGACCTGGAAGGACGCGAGGACTTCCGCAAGACGGTGACGTTCACCATCGACCCGGCCGACGCAAAAGACTTCGACGATGCCCTCTCCATCCGCAAGCTGAAAGAGGGATTGTGGGAGATAGGTGTGCACATCGCCGACGTGTCCCACTACGTGAAAGAGGGAAGCGTCATCGACAAGGAGGCACAGGAGCGTGCCACGTCAGTCTACCTGGTGGATCGCACCGTACCGATGTTGCCCGAGCGGCTCTGTAACTTCATTTGCTCGTTGCGCCCCGACGAGGAGAAGTTGGCCTACTCCGTCGTCTTCGAGATGAACGAGAAGGCGGAAGTGAAGAGCTCGCGCATCGTACATACTATTATTAAGAGTAACCGACGCTATGCCTACGAAGAGGCACAGCAAATCATAGAGACGGGCGAGGGTGACTACAAAGAAGAAATCCTCACGCTGAATCGTCTTGCCAAGATACTGCGCGACAAGCGGTTTGCCGACGGCGCCATCAGCTTCGAGCGTACGGAGGTGAAGTTCCACCTCGACGAGAACGGCAAGCCCACCGGCGTATACTTCAAGGAATCCAAGGAGGCAAACAAACTGATAGAGGAGTTCATGTTGCTGGCCAACCGCACCGTAGCGGAACGTATCGGCAAGGTGGCGAAGAATGTGAAACCGAAAGTGTTCCCTTACCGTATACACGACCTCCCCGACCCCGACAAGTTGGAGAACCTGAAAGACTTCATCACCCGCTTTGGCTACAAGTTGCGCACTACGGGCACCAATGCGGAGGTGTCGAAGTCCATCAACAGCTTACTGGACAATGTACAGGGCAAGCGCGAGCAGAATCTGATAGAGACTGTGTCGCTGCGGGCCATGCAGAAAGCACGCTACAGTACCTATAATATAGGTCACTACGGATTGGCGTTCGACTTCTACACGCACTTCACCTCTCCTATCCGCCGCTACCCGGACTTGATGGTGCACCGGTTGCTCACGAAATACCTGGCGGGCGGACGAACCGTGAACCGCGACAAGTACGAGAACCTCTGCGAGCACTGCTCGGCAATGGAACAGACGGCAGCCTCGGCCGAACGCGCCAGTGTGAAGTACAAACAGGTGGAATACATGTCCGAACACATCGGCCAGGCCTACGATGGTGTCATCAGCGGCATCACCGAGTGGGGACTCTACGTGGAGCTGAACGAGAACAAGTGCGAGGGACTGATTCCTATCCGCGAGTTGGGCGACGACTACTTCGACTTCGACGAAAAGAACTATTGCCTCATCGGCAGGAGGAGCCACAAGCGCTACAACCTCGGTGACCCGATAAAGATAAAGGTTGCTTGCACCAACCTCGAGAAGAAACAGCTCGACTTCACCTTAGCCTTGAACCCCGACGGACAGACATCGTCCCCACAACGACACGGACAGACCAAGGCCAACCGCATCAAAGCGGACAAAGGCAAGAAGGGGGGCAAGGAGAAAGGGAAGAAGAGGCGCAAGTAATATATATATAATAGGTGTATTCATTCAAGCTCCACCTGTATAAGGACAACGGCTAAAAAGAGGGTCGGCTCACGAGCTTTAGCTCTTTGGCGCATGAGCCTTGGGTCAAGTGGCATCGAGCCTTGGCTCATCAGCACTTGAGCCTTGGGTCGTTGGCCATTGAGCCAAGGCTCATTTTTGGGGGACTTACTGGGCTTAAATACATATCGGTATAAGAACGTGTCGGGTGGCTCGTCTTGTCAGCAAGGGCAAGACGGACCACCCGACATCTGTTCTTCCACATCGGCTTATAAGGCAGAAGCGGAGCTAGTACTGCAAGACATTCCAGAGGTCGCGGATGCGCTGCTCGGGATCCCATTTGCCGAAGAAGGTCCACTTGGCAGTGATACGCCAGAACTCGGGCGAACCGGGAAGCTCATCGAGGTTATCCTTCATCCAGCCACTGTGTCCGCCGTCGCGCTCGCAACCATAATAATAGGTACGCTGACCATAGACACAGGGGTCGAGCACCTTGTCGGAATAGGCATAGTGGATGTTCTCGTTGAGCACATTGCCCGAGAAGTGACACTTGATGAGAATGAACTGCGAGTCATGATGGTAACGGCCGAGCAAGGTCGGTGTCTTGGCATCGAAGTCGGAGTTGGTGATAACCAGTCGGTTGTCCGGCGTGTCACGCCCGTCGTGCCAAATCATCGCACGACTGTCACCATAGAAACGGCAGCGGGTGGCGTAACAAGTGCCGCGCGGACAGAGGAAATCCACACCCGGGCAACGCAGATAGAGGTCGGCATGGTAGTACATGCCCTTGCCGTTCTGTGCCCAAAGGGCTAGAGCGTCGTTGCCGTCGGCCCACACGTTGCAGTTGGTGATGATGGTACGAGTGGCCCGTCCGAAGATGGACATCTGGTGCACGGTGGTCTGCTCCACCGTAGTACCATAATTATTATAAGCGGTGAGGTTGTTGATGATGCAGTCGTCCGCCCCCTCGAGGAGGACGATGGCACCCATGTGCACATCCTGACCTTTAAACTTCTCCATCACACGGTGCTCGGAAGTCTCTGCCACAACGATGACAGTGCTGTCGCGGTCCTCGCCCACCAAACAGATGTTCGGGCGGTCGATGACGACCTTCTGGTTGTACGTGCCCTTGCGGATGAGAATCTTGTAGGGAGTGTTGGCATGTTCGGGAGCCTTCTCAATGGTGGCTTGGATGCTCTCGCCCGGTTTCACCACGGCATCGAAGAATTTGGCATCCTTCACCGGTTTGCGGAACATCTCGAACGTACCATTCTCGTTACCACCCTTGGTGGAGAGGCTAATCTTCACCTTATGCTTCGGATCGTTCTTGTCAGCCCAATCGTTGTATTTCTTATAAAGGTCCGCTGGATTGTTGCTATACCAGCTGTAGCCATTGCGGCGCTCGGTGCCGATATCCTCCAGATGACGACGGGGAATTCCGTCGCGGTCGCACACGAACGGCTCGCAGCGTTGCAGGTCATAGAAGCGCGCCCACATAGGTTTGGCTTTCGGGTCGCTCACCAACCGGGTGTTGCGTTCGCCCTTCTCATTGACGGTGCGCTCCACACGATAACCCGTAATCTTGTAGGTGTCGAACCACTTCATGGCACCATGGATGGCCTTCTTCACCTTGGCACTCGGATTGGGAAGATCCATCAGCAGGTCCACGATGGAGCAACTCTCCGCCGAGCAGTACGAGGGAAGTTCGAAGGCACGGGCCGGTGCAGGCAGCAGTGTTTCGCGGTCGTGCTGTTGGCACCACACGGTGGGTTTGCCCTTCACCAGAATCTGTGTGGCTAGGATGCAGTCTATACCTTTATTAAATGACTCGGTGAGCTGGTCGCGCAATGACTCGTCGGTGAGGTCGTCGCCATAAGGATATTCTGCTGCGATGATTTCCTGGAAGAGGCGCAGTGTGTTGACGATGGCATCGTCGTTGTAGGTGATGTGTATCTGGTAGTCGCGCATCTTGGGCCAGAACTGTGGCCATCCGCCATTTTCGTACTGTCCGCTGAGCAAATACTTCACAGCAGCCCTGAAGGCGTCGCGGTAGCGCACGTCCTTAGTCTCGTGATAGAGTCGGGCCAGGTAGATCATCTGCATCGTGGTGGCATCGTTGTCGATGGTGGAATCGTCGGTGCGGTCCTTGTCCTTCTGTACCTTGGCCAGCTCCTTGTCGGTGAGACGGCGGGCCATATCGATGTTCTTTGGCCATCCGCCCGTACAGCGCTGATAGGCCAGCACCTGGTCGCCGATGCGGCGTGCCTCATCGGTCTTGAAGAATTCCGGGTCGGATATCCGGATGCTGTTGCGTCCCGGACGGAACTGGGCCATCAGGGAGAGCGAACAACAGACGGCCATTGCGGCAAGCAACAGTCCTCTGCGGGTTAACAATTTACATTTCATGATTTTGGTATTAGTATAAAATTAGAGTAAAAAAGTAATCAAAGCAAGTCCGCCAGCGGTGCGAGGTGCATGCTGTTGGATCCCTTTATGAGGATGTAGTATCCCCGTGGTTTTTCGGTTTCTGCAGCTTGCCGTACTTCGTCGGCATCCGCGAAGTGACGGAACGGCGAGTCGGTAGCCCGGAAGTTGTCGCCCACCAACCAGACCACATCGAATGCCGCCTCTTTCAGATAGTTCACGATGCGTTGGTGTTCCTCGGCACTTGAGGCTCCCAGTTCCTTCATGTCGCCCAGGATGACCATCTTATGGTCCACCTTCATGGCTCTGAAGTTGGTGAGCGCAGCCATCATGCTAGTGGGGTTGGCGTTGTAGGCGTCCACCACCAAGGAGTTGTCCGGCGTCACCTTCAGTTGCGAACGGTTGTTCTGCGGGATGTACCCCGTCAGCGCCTCGTCCACCTGCTGGGGTGTCACGCCAAAGAAGATGCCGATAGTTGCGGCAGCCAACATATTGTCGATGTTGTACGCTCCGATGAGGTGGGTAGCCACCGGATGCCATTCGGCGTTGGCAATCCGCCAATGGAATGTGAGCGTGGGTGCGCACTCGATGACCTCACCGTTGATGTGAAGTACATGCTTGGGGTCGGTCTTCCCATAGCAGACCAGGTTCAGTCCGTCTGCCTGCTCCATCAGATAGTGGTTATCGTGGTGGATGAACACCGCTCCGTTGGGTTTGGTCCGCAGGTAGCGGTAGAGAGCCGTCTTGGTGTGTATCACCTCCTCGAACGTGCCGAACCCTTCGAGATGTGCCTTGCCCACATTGGTGATGATGCCATAGTCCGGTTCCACAATGTGCACCAGTTGGTCTATCTCACCGGGATGGTTGGCTCCCATCTCCACCACCGCCATGTCGTGTTCGGCGGTGAGGCGAAGCAGTGTGAGGGGCACACCGATGTGGTTGTTGAGATTCCCTTGGGTATAGAGCACGCGATACTTCTTGGCCAGCACCGTAGCGATGAGTTCCTTGGTAGTGGTCTTGCCATTGGTGCCGGTGACCCCGACGATGCGGGTACCTAACTGCCGACGGTGATAACGGGCCAGCTGCTGTAGAGTGGCGAGACAATCGTCCACCAGAATGAGTCGTTCGTCCTGCGGCGAAGCGTAACGTGCGTCGTCGATAACGGCATAGGCACAGCCTTGCTCCAGAGCCTTGGCAGCAAACGTGTTGCCATCGAACGAGGCCCCCTTGAGAGCGAAGAATATAGAACCAGCGGGGCAGTTGCGACTGTCGGTGGTTACCAACGGATGTTGTTGGAAGAGGTGATAAAGTGATGCTATTTCCATAATTGTCTGCGGTCCGCAACGGGCACATCGTCCGGTCAGACCTTATCGATGTGGCAAAAGTAATTGTTTTGGAAAAGCTAAGCAACAAACGAGGTAGAAAGTGACCAATGAAGTGTTAAAAAGAGGCCTTTCGTGAACCGATGTAAAAAAAGTAGTATTAGGATGACTGCCGTTTCAAATGTTTAAACTAATTTTGCCACTTCTTTATACAAATTGGCTTTGGATATGAGACATACGCTGACCACTTTCCTTGCATTGATACTCTGCCTATCCACGACAGCGCAACTGCCGGAGCGCACGCCAGAGAACGTCCAAAAGTACAAGAAAATCTGCCGCGAACATATATATAAGGATATGAAGGGTATGTACCGTGAACCGGGAGGCGCCTTGAAGTTTCCATTCCTGGCACCGGGCAGCAGCCAGTATCTGGACATGCTGTGGGACTGGGACTCATGGTTGAGCGATGTCGCTCTGCGACAGATACTGACAGAGAACGGAACCGACAAGGACCGCGAGGAGGCATTGAAGTATGAGCAGGGATGCGTGCTCAATGCACTGAGTTACGGCGGCATGGACGGATGGATACCCATCTGGATTGAGCGCAACGCCCCGAGCCGCGAGGAGATGCTGAAGAAACGCAACCCCTGGAAGACCAATATGCACAAACCTACCATCGCACAGCATGCCGCCTTCATCATCCGCAACATGGACGGCGACGCAGAATGGCTGCGCGAGGACTTCTATACCTTGCAGGCGTTCGTCTGCAAATACCTGAACTTCCACCGCCACAAGGCTACGGGACTGATGTACTGGGAGACGGACGAGGCCATCGGCCCGGACAACGACCCGAGTACCTTCTATCGTCCGCACGAGAGTTCCGGATCCATCTTCCTCAACGCTTTGATGTATAAGGAACTGCGGGCCATGGCATACATTGCCGACTGTCTGAAGCTGATCGACGTGGCCAAGCGGTTCAGTGGAGATGCAGACACGCTGAAGGCGAAGATACAGGAGCATTGCTGGGACCCGCGCGACGGGTTCTACTACAGCGTGGACCTGAACCTGCTGCCCGTGGAGAAGCCCGACATCGAGGGACTGATGCCCGGCGACCTCTACCTTCACGTGGGACAGCCCCGCACGTACGACTGTCTGATACAGCGTTTCAGCGTGTGGTGCGGATTTATGGCCATGTGGGCAGGCATCGCCACACAGGAGCAGGCCGACGAGATTGTGCGGCGGCAATACCGCGACACACTGTCGTTCAATGCTCCAGCGGGCGTGCGCACCCTCTCGCCACAGGAGAAGATGTACAACACCTGTGCCAGCGGCAACCCCTCGTCGTGGCAAGGTCCGGTGTGGATTAACGCCAACTACCTGGTATTCCGCGGACTGGTGCGGTATGGCTTCGATGCCGAGGCTCGCGAGTTGGCCGAGAAGACCATCCTGCTGTTGGGCCGCGACTACGAGCGGTTCGGCGCCTTGCACGAGTACTACCTGCCAGACAACGGCGAACCCGTGCTCAACAAAGGATTCCAGAACTGGAACCTACTGGTGCTGAACATGGCGGCTTGGCTCGACGGGAAGCCTGTGGTGACAGAGTTCTAACACTGGAGAAACTCAGATGAGAAAAGATAAAGATAACGAGATATACTAAAACAACATTATTAACGTCTTAAAAACAAACTAAAAATGAAGACAAACAAATTTTCCGTGATGGTTCCTTTGTTCGCGTTGCTTCTTTTGTGCGCACCTAAAGCAAAGGCTCAAGTTAATGCACAACTTTACTATGACTTCGGCGACGACCGTGAGTTCGTGACCCTGACCTTGGAAATGTTCAAGGCTGACAAGTGGGGTAGCACCTATTTCTTCGTAGACCACGACTTCAACTACAACAAAGTCGGAAACAAGTCTGTAGGTCCCAAACTCTCACACGGAGGTACATACACCGAGATTGCACGCAGCTTCAACTTCTGGCAGGACTCTGACCTGAAGGCTTGGAGCCTCCACGCAGAGTACAACGGTGGTATCACCCAGAACTATCCTATCAACTCCGCTTGGTTGTTCGGTGTAGAATATTTCATGCACAGCCAAGACTTCAAGAACACTTTGACGCTGGAAGCTCTCTATAAAGACATCCACAAAGCAGACAGCGATGTGCCTATGCAGTTTACTGCCGTATGGGCCATGGGCGACATCTTTGGCGTGAAGGGTCTGAAGTTCTCAGGCTTCGCCGATTTCTGGTGGGAAGACCACACCACATTCAAAGACAATGGCGAGTCCAAAGACGCTACCACAGTGTTCATCTCTGAGCCGCAGTTGTTCTACAACATCGGCCAGCACATCGGCGTGGACAACTTCAGCGTAGGTACCGAGATTGAGCTGAGCAGCGACTTCGGTAGCACAAGCGGTTTCAAATGCCGTCCTTGCCTGGGTATCAGATGGGATTTCTAATCATCTAAACAATTCACACTATGTTGTTACAAAGACTTTTTGGATTTGACCCGACACAGCACAAGGTGAAGACCGAGGTGCTGGCCGGTGTCACCACTTTCCTGACGATGGCCTACATCCTGGCAGTGAACCCCGCCATGTTCAACGACATAGCCGGACAGGGTATGGACGCCAATGCGGCCTTCACCGCTACGGCTCTTGCCTCCATCGTGGGTACACTCATCATGGCCATCTATGCCAAGATGCCTTTTGCGCTGGCTCCGGGTATGGGACTCAACGCTTTCTTCGTCTACACCGTCTGCTTGGGCATGGGATACAGCTGGCAGTTCGCGCTGACAGCCATTCTGATCGAAGGTTTGCTCTTCGTGTTGCTCACCGTAACGAACATCCGAGCCTGGATAGTAGACTCTATCCCAGCCTCGCTGAAAAGCGCCATCGGTGGTGGTATCGGACTCTTCATCGCCTTCATCGGACTGAAGAACGCCGGCATCATTGTATCCGACCAATCCACCTACGTGGGCATCGGTGACCTGACACAAGGGAACGCCTTGTTGGGTGTCATCGGCATCATCATCACCGGTCTGTTGGTGATCAAGAAAGTGCCGGGCAACCTGCTGTTGGGTATCCTCATCACTACGGTCATCGGCATTCCGATGGGACTGGCACACTTTAGCGGTGTCATCAGTACACCGCCCTCCATTGAGCCGATATTCTGCCAGTTCCAGTGGCACGACATCCTCTGCAAGGACATGTTCATCGTGGTGTTCACCTTCCTCTTCTTCGACATGTTCGACACCGTGGGAACACTGGTAGGCGTATGTACCAAAGCCAAGATGGTGAACAAGGACGGAAAGATACCGGGACTGACCAAAGCCTTCATGTCCGATGCCCTGGCAACAGTGGCAGGCGCCTGCTTCGGTACCAACACGACCACCACATACGTGGAGAGCGCATCGGGTATCGCTCAGGGTGGACGTACGGGACTCACCGCCTTCACGACAGCCATCTGCTTCGTGATAGCCCTCTTCTTTGCGCCGCTGTTCCTGGCCATGCCTGCAGCAGCCACCGCTCCTGTACTGGTGATTGTAGGTCTCTTCATGGTGACCCCGATACTGACCATCGACTTTGAGGATTACTCGGAGGCTATCCCCGCATTCCTTACCATCCTGATTATGCCTTTGGCAGGAAGTATCTCCGACGGTATCATGTGCGGTATGATTGCCTACACCGTGCTGAATGTCCTCAGCGGCAAGTACAAGAAGGTGAACGTGATGATGTGGGTGCTGACCATCATCTTCATCGCAAGATATATCTTCATCGATCAATAACACGCTGCCACCCTACAGAAGGCAGTTGCTTCGGGCGGTTTCCACAGCGGGAGCCGCCCGATTTGTTTTCAACATTTTCGGCTCATAATTTCGCCGAAGAAGACCGACTAACGAAAAATACATTACCTTTGCAACCGACGGAAATCAAGTCCAATATATGAAACGTAACTTTATACAGATAAACGGACGGTTGATGGACCTCAGCGCCCCACAGGTGATGGGCATACTCAACGTGACGCCCGACTCGTTCTATGCACAGAGCCGCAAGCAGAGCGACGAAGAAATTGCGCAACGTGCCAACCGGATACTGGACGAAGGAGCGAGCATCATCGACATCGGCGCCTACTCGTCACGCCCCAACGCTGAGCACATCACCGCCGATGAGGAGATGAGCCGACTGCGCCACGGACTGGACATCGTCATCCGTGAGCATCCCGACGCCGTGCTGTCAGTGGACACCTTCCGGGCCGATGTAGCCGCCATGTGTGTGGAGGAGTATGGCGTGGCCATCATCAACGACATTGCTGCCGGCGAGATGGACAACCGCATGTTCGAAACCGTGGCACGACTGAACGTGCCCTACATCATGATGCACATGAAGGGGACGCCGCAGACTATGCAAGCGACACCGCACTATGACAATCTGATGAAGGAGATATTCCTCTACTTCTCCGAGAAGACAGCGCGGCTGCACGATATGGGAGTGAAGGACATCATACTCGACCCCGGATTCGGATTCGGAAAGACGCTGGCCCACAATTACGAGTTGCTCGACAACCTGCAGGAGTTCACCCAGTTCGAGATGCCTCTGTTGGTGGGCGTGTCGCGCAAATCGATGATATACAAGCTGCTGGGTACCACACCCGAAGAAGCGCTCAACGGCACCACGGTAATAGACACCATCGCCCTAATGAAGGGTGCCGACATCCTGCGGGTGCACGACGTGCGCCAGGCCGTGGAGGCTGTGAAGATAACCGAAGCCATGAAGCATGGCCTATAGGCCTATAAACGAGAACCCATAAAACAGAAACGAATATGATTAGCATCAGCATAAAAGACATCATCGACATCCTGTTGGTGACATTCATGCTCTACTATGCCTACCGGTTCATGAAAGATTCCGGTTCACTGAAAGTCTTTGTCGGCATCCTCACCTTCATCCTCATCTGGCTGTTGGTGTCACAGATACTGGAGATGAAACTATTGGGAGCCATCTTCGACAGCTTGGTACAGGTGGGTGCCATTGCCCTGATTGTCCTCTTCCAGGATGAGATACGTAAGTTCCTCATTACTCTAGGGTCGCACGAGCGGGCCAGCAAACTGCTGCGCTTCATCACCGGAACGAAGAAGGAGACCACAGAGCGTGCCGACATCATGCCTGTGGTGATGGCCTGCCTCAACATGAGCAAACAGAAGGTGGGAGCGCTCATCATTTTCGAGAAGAACATTCCGCTGAACGACATCATCGCCTCGGGCGACCTCATCGATGCCAACATCAACCAACGTCTGATAGAGAACATCTTCTTCAAGAACAGCCCGTTGCACGACGGGGCCATGATCATCCGCCACAAGCGCATCACCGCCGCCGGCTGCATCCTGCCCGTATCGCACAGCGTGGACATTCCCAAGTCACTGGGTCTGCGCCACCGGGCGGCCCTCGGCGTGTCGCAGGAGACCGATGCCCTGGCCGTGGTGGTGTCCGAGGAGACGGGAGGCATCTCCGTAGCATACAAAGGACAGTTCCACCTCGACCTCACAGCCGAAGAGCTGGAGCGTTTCCTTACCGAGGAAGAGCCAGCATAGGGATTATGCATAAAAAAGATTCTGCTTTTGCAATGTGGATATGACAAATATATGTAATTTTGCGCATCCCTAGCAAGTAGCTGTGGAAAAATAGAAATATCAATTTAAACTTATAATATCATGGATTTAATTAGCGAAATTGTATCACGTGCAAAAGCCAACAAGCAACGCATCGTGTTGCCGGAAGGTACAGAAGAGCGCACACTGAAGGCTGCCGACAGAATTCTGGCAGACGGCGTAGCAGACTTGATTCTCTTGGGTAAGGTGGAGGAAATAGAGAGTCTGGCCAAGAAGTGGGAACTGAACAACATCAGCAAAGCTACCCTCATCGATCCGGCTACCAGCCCCAAGCGAGAGGCTTACGCAGAACTGCTGTACGAGCTCCGCAAGAAGAAAGGCATGACTCTGGAGGAGGCTCAGAAGAAAGCC
Organism: Bacteroidaceae bacterium; assembly: GCA_963643925.1. Classification (GTDB taxonomy): domain Bacteria; phylum Bacteroidota; class Bacteroidia; order Bacteroidales; family Bacteroidaceae; genus Phocaeicola_A. The sequence goes on along the minus strand of CAVINS010000045.1, from coordinate 11,024 downwards.
CTCGACCCGATGTACTTCGGTTGCCTCATCATCAAGGCAGGCGATGCCGACGGACAGTTGGCCGGCGCGCTCAACACCACAGCCGCTACCTTGCGCCCCGCCTTGCAAATCATCAAGACCGAGCCGGGAATCTCTTGCGTATCGGGTGCTATGGTGATGCTGACACAGGCTCCTGAATATGGCGAGAACGGTGTGTTGGTAATCGGCGACGTTGCCGTTACCCCGATGCCGGATGCCGACCAGTTGGCACAGATTGCTGTATGCACAGCCCGCACAGCCAAAGCCGTTACAGGTTTCGCTGAGCCGCGTGTGGCCATGCTGAGTTTCTCTACCAAGGGTTCGGCCGACCACGAGGTGGTGGACAAGGTGCGCGAGGCTACCGAGAAAGCCAAGGCTTTGGATCCGACACTGAAGATTGACGGTGAGTTGCAGGCCGACGCTGCACTGGTTCCGTCGGTAGGCGCCAGCAAGGCTCCGGGTTCGGAGATTGCCGGAAAGGCCAACGTATTGGTTGTTCCGTGTTTGGAAGTAGGCAACATCAGCTACAAACTGGTACAACGCCTCGGCCACGCTACCGCTTTGGGTCCAATCCTCCAGGGCATCGCCCGTCCGGTGAACGACCTCTCTCGCGGATGCTCTATCGACGATGTCTACTTGATGATCGCCATCACAGCCAACCAGGCCATCGCCGCCAAGAAAAACGACTAAAACATACCGACTATGAAAATATTGGTTCTTAACTGCGGAAGTTCGTCCATCAAATACAAACTGTTTGAGATGACGGAGAAGAAGGTGCTGGCACAAGGCGGCATCGAGAAGATTGGCTTGAAGGGTTCGTTCCTGAAGTTGACCTTGCCCAACGGCGAAAAGGTGATTCTGGAGAAGGATATCCCCGAGCACACAACAGGCGTGGAGTTCATCTTCTCTACACTGACAAGCGAGAAGTATGGAGCGTTGAAGTCACTCAACGAACTGGATGCCGTCGGTCACCGCATGGTGCACGGAGGCGAGCGTTTCAGTGAGTCGGTGCTGCTCAACAAAGAGGTGTTGGATGCCTTCACGGCTTGCAACGACCTGGCTCCGCTTCACAACCCCGCCAACTTGAAGGGTGTGAATGCCGTATCGACCTTGCTGCCTAACCTGCCTCAGGTGGGCGTGTTCGACACAGCCTTCCATCAGACCATGCCGGACTATGCGTACATGTATGCCATTCCGTATGAGATGTATGAGAAATATGGTGTGCGCCGCTATGGTTTCCACGGAACCTCACACCGCTACGTGTCGAAGCGTGCGTGCGAGTTCCTGGGCATCAACCCGGTAGGCACAAAAATGATTACCTGCCACGTAGGTAATGGCGGTTCAGTCTCTGCCATCCAGGACGGTAAGTGTGTGGACACCAGCATGGGTCTCACCCCGCTGGAAGGCCTGATGATGGGTACCCGAAGCGGCGACATCGACGGTGGTGCCGTGACGTTCATCATGGAGAAAGAGGGACTGGACGCTACGGGCGTATCGAACCTGCTCAACAAAAAGTCCGGTGTGCTGGGAGTGTCGGGTGTTTCCTCAGACATGCGCGAGCTCTCTGCTGCTGCCAACGAGGGCAATAAGAGAGCCATCCTGGCCCAAAAGATGTACTTCTACCGCATCCGTAAATACATCGGTTCGTATGCCGCCGCATTGGGTGGTGTCAACGTGATTGTCTTCACCGGCGGTGTAGGCGAGAACGACGGACTGGCCCGCGAGGTAGCCTGCGAAGGACTGGAGTTTATGGGCGTGAAGCTTGACAAGGAACTCAACAAGAAGATTCATGGCGACGAGGCAGTCATCTCCACAGCCGACTCCAAGGTGAAGGTTGTCGTAATCCCCACCGACGAGGAGCTGATGATTGCTACGGACACACTGAACATCCTGAAGAAGTAAAAGATACGGAGAACCCATCTATGATGGGGGATTTTTATCAGTCACATTTTGTGGAAAGGAGGCGAACTACGATGTCCGCCTCCTTATATTATATAGGTATATGCGTCAGCGCATGGCCTACGCACAGACGTACCTACATAACAAAGGCGAGCCGCTTAGCGACCCGCCTTTGTTATGTAGGATAAAAGTGATAATCTTAGTTAGCTCTTTTTTCCTGGATTCTGGCCTTCTTACCGGTGAGGGCACGCAAGTAGTACAACTTGGCGCGACGAACCTTACCAATCTTGTTCACCACGATGCTGTCGATGTTCGGCGACTCGATGGGGAAGATACGCTCTACACCCACTGTACCAGACATCTTGCGGACAGTGAAACGTTTCTTGTTTCCGTGACCAGAGATGCGGATAACTACACCACGATACAACTGTATACGTTCCTTAGTTCCCTCAACGATACGATATGCTACCGTAATAGTGTCACCGGCTTTGAACTTCGGGAACTCTTTACCCGTAGCAAATGCTTCTTCAGCAATTTTAATTAAATCCATTGTGTATAATATTAAATTGTTTATCGTTACTCACGCAACATACCAAGTTACTCTTCCTCTGGCAGCGATTGCGCAGAAAGCGGTGCAAAGGAACACATTTTCCGGCAAAGGGCCAAGGGTTAAGCCGTTTTTATTTTATCGGCGCAGAGATTTCCTCAATGCGCAAGGAGGATAGACATCCTCCGTCCACCCATGTTAATTTAGAAATCATACAAATTGAGAATATTTTCGCGCTCCGGTGGTACAACGGATGCCTAAAAGGCTTACTTTTGCTCGTGATAAAATGTACTAACAACTTAAAAATAGAAAATTATGGCTTACGTAATCAGCAGCGATTGTATCGCATGTGGAACTTGTATTGACGAATGTCCGGTAGGAGCAATCAGCGAAGGCGATATCTACTCCATCAACCCGGAAATGTGTACGGAGTGTGGCACTTGTGCAGATGCATGTCCTAACGAGGCTATCCACTTGGGATAATCTACCGCTCCTTAGATAAGATTTAGAAAAAGGGTACGTCCTCGGGCGTGCCCTTTTATTTTATTTGCCTACCTTTGCACGTCGTAAAATCACTCCACAATGACAGATACCAAAAGCATCAAGATACGCGATTATAACTACCCCTTGCCCGACGAGCGTATCGCCAAGTTTCCCCTACCCGTACGCGACCAGTCGAAGCTGCTCGTCTACCGGCACGGTGACATCAGCGAGGACCATTTCTACAACCTCCCCAGTTACCTACCCAGCGGAGCGCTGCTGGTGTTCAACAACACCAAGGTGATACAGGCACGCATCCTGTTCCACAAGGAGACGGGGGCACAGATAGAGGTGTTCTGTCTGGAGCCCGTGGAGCCGAACGACTACGCGTTGGCCTTCCAGCAGACGAGCCACTGCGCCTGGCTCTGCATGATAGGCAATCTGAAGAAGTGGAAAGAGGGCACGCTGCACAAACGTATGGAAATCAACGGCGAGGCGGTGACCCTAAGCGCCACGCGCGGAGCCTGCCACGGCACCAGTCATTGGATAGACTTCACGTGGGACAACGACAAGTTCACCTTTGCCGACATGTTGGAGCACGCCGGCGAGTTGCCCATCCCGCCCTACCTGAACCGTAAGACGGAGGAGAGCGACAAGGAGACGTACCAGACCATCTACTCCAAGATAAAGGGGTCGGTGGCGGCACCCACCGCAGGACTCCACTTCACCGAGCGGGTGCTGAAGAGCCTCAAAGCGAAGGGAGTAGACATGGAAGAGCTGACGCTCCACGTGGGGGCCGGCACCTTCAAACCCGTGAAGAGCGAAGAGATTTCCGGTCACGAGATGCACACGGAATACATCTCCGTACACCGGCAGACGATAGAAAAGCTGATAGCCCACAACGGCGAGGCCATCGCCGTGGGCACGACCTCGGTGCGCACGCTGGAGAGTCTATATTATATAGGTATAACCCTCGCCGACCACCCCGACGCCACGGAGGATGAGTTGCACGTGAGCCAGTGGACTCCCTACGAGAGCGACACCCGGCTGACCACCGTGGAGGCATTGGAGCAAATCCGACTCTATCTGGAGCGCCACGGGCTGGAGACACTGGACACCAGCACACAGATCATCATCGCGCCAGGCTACGACTACCACATCGTGAAGGCGATGATCACCAACTTCCACCAGCCGCAGAGCACCCTGCTACTGCTCGTATCCGCTTTCGTGAAGGGCGACTGGAAGAACATCTACCACCACGCCCTGGAGCATGACTTCCGGTTCCTGAGCTACGGCGACAGCTCGCTGCTCATCCCATAGTCCACGGCGGCGCACAAGTGCGGATGCCGTGCGCTGCAAATATGCAAATAAACATCCGGCAACATAGAGCGAGATTCAAAACGTTTATTTACCTTTGCCATCGAACCTTTTAGGTTCAACCTTAGCTAAATATCTTACGTTATGACATTCACTCTACCTAACCAACTGCCGGAGTATCCCACTTTCGTGGAGGGCATACGGCGTGCGCCGGACCGCGGCTACAAGTTGACGCCGGCACAGACTGCTACCGCACTGAAGAACGCATTGCGTTATATTCCTGAATCCTTACACGAGCAACTGGCTCCCGAGTTTATGGACGAGCTGCTGACCCGTGGCAAAATCTACGGATACCGTTTCCGACCGCAGGGCGACCTGAAGGCGAAACCGATAGACCAATACAAAGGCAAGTGCATCGAAGGGAAGGCCTTCCAGGTGATGATAGACAACAACCTCTGTTTCGACATTGCCCTCTACCCCTACGAGCTGGTGACCTACGGCGAGACGGGCCAAGTGTGCCAGAACTGGATGCAGTATCGCCTCATCAAACAATACCTCGAGGAGCTGACCGACCAACAGACGTTGGTTGTGGAGTCGGGTCACCCGCTGGGACTCTTTAAGTCGAAACCCGAAGCGCCGCGCGTCATCATCACCAACTCGATGATGGTGGGCCTCTTCGATAACCAGAAGGACTGGGAAGTGGCGGCCCAAATGGGTGTCGCCAACTACGGACAGATGACCGCCGGAGGCTGGATGTATATCGGTCCGCAAGGTATCGTGCACGGCACCTTCAACACCATACTGAATGCCGGCCGGTTGAAGTTGGGCATCCCGCAAGACAAGGACCTACGCGGCCATCTGTTTGTGTCGTCCGGCCTGGGCGGCATGAGCGGTGCACAGCCAAAGGCATCGGAGATAGCCGGTGCCTCAGCCATCATTGCCGAGGTGGATGCCTCGCGCATAGAGACCCGTCACCGTCAGGGCTGGGTACAGTTTGTGACGGACGACCAGGCGGAAGCATTCCGCCTGGCACACGAGAGTATGGAGCAGAAAATGCCCCGCTCCATCGCCTACCACGGCAATATCGTGGACCTGCTGCAATATGCCATCGACCGACATATACACATCGAACTGCTGAGCGACCAGACATCGTGCCATGCCGTGTACGAGGGTGGCTACTGCCCAGCAGGCATCACGTTCGAGGAACGTACCCGTCTGCTGAAGGAGGACCGCGCGAAGTTCTGCCAGCTGGTGGACGCCACGCTGCGCCGACACTTCGAGCTCATCAAACAACTGGTGGCCGACGGCACCTACTTCTTCGACTACGGCAACTCGTTCATGAAAGCCATCTACGATGCCGGCGTGAAGGAGATTTCGCGCAACGGCATCGACGAGAAGGACGGCTTCATCTGGCCCTCGTACGTGGAGGACATCATGGGACCGCAACTGTTCGACTACGGTTACGGTCCGTTCCGCTGGGTATGCCTGAGCGGCAAGCACGAGGATCTGATAAAGACCGACCATGCCGCCATGGCTTGCATCGACCCCAACCGCCGCGGACAGGACCTGGACAACTGGATATGGATACGCGATGCCGAGAAGAACAACTTGGTGGTGGGCACCCAGGCCCGCATCCTCTACCAAGACGCACTAGGCCGCATGAACATCGCACTGAAGTTCAACGAGATGGTACGCAACGGCGAGGTGGGGCCCATCATGCTGGGACGCGACCACCATGACGTGAGCGGCACGGACTCCCCCTTCCGTGAGACCTCCAACATCAAGGACGGCAGCAACGTGATGGCGGACATGGCCGTGCAGTGTTTCGCTGGCAACTGTGCCCGCGGCATGAGTCTGGTGGCGCTGCACAACGGCGGTGGCGTGGGCATCGGCAAGGCCATCAACGGTGGCTTTGGCATGGTGTGCGACGGCAGCGAGCGGGTGGACAACATCCTGCGCTCGTCTATGCTGTGGGACGTGATGGGTGGCGTAGCACGCCGCTCGTGGGCACGCAACCCGCACGCCATGGAGACCTCGGCAGAGTTCAACCAGACGCATGCCGACGGCTACCACATCACGATGCCTCACCTGGCCGATGAAGACCTGATAACGAAAGTTCTGGCCGACAAGGGCATCCGACAATAACGAATCTCACAGGTCCGCACGTCCTACCGACACGGCTTGTGTGTGCGGACCTATCAAAACCTTAACTCATAAAAGAATCCATAACGTATGAACTGGACTAAAATCATGGAATGCGTCCCCAACTTCAGTGAGGGACGCGACTTGGAGAAGATTGACAAGATAGTGGCTCCCTTCCGCGCCAAAGAGGGAGTGAAGCTGCTGGACTATAGCAACGACCACGACCACAACCGACTGGTGGTGACCGTAGTGGGCGAGCCGCAGGCACTGAAAGCCACGGTGATTGAAGCAATGGGCGTGGCCGTGGAACTGATAGACCTGAACCACCACAAAGGCGAGCACCCACGCATGGGAGCCGTGGACGTGGTACCCTTCATCCCCATCCGCAACTGCACGATGGACGAGGCAATCGCCTTATCAAAAGAAGTAGGTCAGGAGGCGGCAGAGCGCTACGACCTGCCGGTGTTCCTCTATGAGAAATCGGCCTCGGCACCGCACCGCGAGAACCTCGCCGCCATCCGTAAGGGCGAGTTCGAGGGCATGGCCGAGAAGATTCACGAGCCCGAGTGGCATCCCGACTTCGGTCCCGCCGAGCGTCACCCGACCGCCGGCACAGTGGCCATAGGTGCCCGTATGCCGCTTGTCGCCTTCAACATCAACCTCGATACGCCCAACAAGGAGTTGGCACACGACATCGCCAAGAAGATACGCTTCATCGGCGGCGGTCTGCGCTACTGCAAGGCCATGGGTGTGGAGCTGAAGGACAGAGGCATCACCCAGGTATCCATCAACATGACGGACTACACCAAGACGGCCCTCTACCGGGCCATGGAGATGGTACGCTTCGAGGCACGCCGCTACGGCATCAACGTCATCGGCAGCGAAATCATCGGTCTGGTGCCGATGGAGGCACTGATAGACACCGCCTCGTACTACCTGGGTCTGGAGAACTTCTCGATGCAGCAGGTACTGGAGTCACGCATCATGGAATAACTCGGGCTTGGTATGGACAACAATCTACTGATAGTCAACGCACAGATAGTCACCCCGACAGGCCGCAGCGCCCGCAAAGGAGAAGAGATGGACAAACTACTCCGCATCCCCTGCGGCACGGTGGAAGTGACCGACGGACGCATTACCTACGTGGGACCTAACCGCGATGCGCAGCCCGAAGGTTACCGGGTGCTGGATGCACACGGACAAGTGCTTCTGCCCGGATTTGTGGACTCGCACACTCACCTGGTGTTCGGTGGCTACCGTCCCGAGGAGTTCATGTGGCGCATGCGTGGCGACAGCTACATGAGCATCATGGAGCGGGGCGGAGGCATCGTGAACACCATGAAGGCCACGCGCGAGTGTTCGCTAGACGACCTGATGCACAAGGCGGAGCACTACATCGACGTGATGAGCGTGATGGGCGTCACCACCGTGGAGGGCAAGAGCGGATACGGACTGGACCGCGACACGGAGCTGAAGCAACTGCGGGTGATGCAGGCCATCAACGCGGAGCCTCAGCGCAAGGTGGACATCGCCACCACCTTCTTGGGAGCACATGCCCTGCCACCGGAGTATGCCGGCAATGCCGATGGGTACATCGATTTCCTGACAAACGAGATGTTGCCCTACATCTGGGAGAACCGGATGGCGGAGAACTGCGACGTCTTCTGCGAGAAGGGAGTCTTCAGCGTGGAGCAAAGCCGACGCTTGCTGAGTCGCGCCAAGACGATGGGCTATGGCATCAAGATACATGCCGACGAGATTGTCTCGTTCGGCGGTGCGGAACTATCCGCTGAACTTCATGCCCTCTCGGCCGACCACCTGCTGCACGCCTCCGATGCCGGCATCCAGGCCATGGCGGAGAGCGGGGTCGTCGCTACCCTACTCCCCTTGACGGCCTTCACCCTACGCGAGCCCTACGCCCGCGGACGGGAAATGATAGACAGCGGATGTGCCGTGGCGCTGGCCACCGACCTCAACCCAGGCAGCTGCTGTTCGGGGTCCATACCTCTGACCTTCGCTCTGGCCTGCATCTACATGCACCTGAGTGTGGAGGAAGCCATCACGGCTCTCACCCTCAACGGCGCGGCGGCCATCAACCGGGCGGACCGCATCGGCAGCATCGAAGTGGGCAAACAGGGCGACCTGGTGTTGCTCGACTCCGACACCTACTACACACTGCCCTACTACACGGGCATGAACTCCGTGCTCCACACCATCAAAGGCGGTGTGGTGGTGCACTGACGAACTAACACGATTCACGAAACGAACAAAACACGAAACACTATGTTAGCAGAACTTACAATCAAGGATTTCCTGGCACGCACGGCGGGCAACGACCCCGCCCCCGGTGGCGGCAGCATCTCGGCACTGAGTGGTGCGTTGGCGGCTGCACTGGCACAGATGGTGGCCGGACTGACCATCGGACGCAAGAAGTATGCCGACTGCGAGGAAGAGATGAAGGAGCTGGTCGCTCACTTCGAGCAGGTGCGCAACGAGTTGGTGGCGGACATCGACAACGATGCTGATGCCTACGACCGGGTGTTCGCAGCATTCAAGCTTCCCAAGGAGACAGACGAAGAGAAGGCCGCGCGCACCGCGGCCATACAGCGGGAGACCAAACATGCGGCAGAGGTGCCCATGAGCGTGGCCCGCAAGGTGTGCCAATCGCTCCTGCGACTGGTGACGGTGGCACAAAAAGGCAACCAGAACGCCGTGACGGACGCCTGCGTGGCAGCCATGTGTGCACGCACAGCCGTGCTGGGTGCACTGATGAACGTACGCATCAACCTGGCCTCCATCACCGACACCGTATTTGTGGTGCGCATGGAGGCAGAGGCCAAGGAACTGGAGCGGAAAGCTCTGGAGACAGAACAAGAAGTATTGAACCATCTTAAAAAGGTATTGAACTCATGAGCAAGAACATCTTTCAAATAGGAAACGGAGACCTCACCTTCGAGGACATCCAACGCATCATCAACGAGAACCTGAAACTGGAACTCTCGCCCTGTGCCAAGGAGCGCATCCAGAAGTGTCGCGACTATCTGGACCACAAGATAGAGACATCCACCGAACCGCTCTATGGCATCACCACGGGGTTCGGTTCGCTGTGTAACCACAACATCTCGCCGGACGAGCTGAGCAAGCTGCAGGAGAATCTGGTGAAGAGCCATGCCTGCAGTGTAGGTCAGGAGATGCCGCACGTCATCGTGAAGCTGATGTTCCTGCTGAAGGCACACGCCCTGTCGCTGGGCCACAGTGGAGTGCAGGTGATTACCGTGCAGCGCATCATCGACTTCTTCAACAACGACGTGATGCCCATCGTCTACGACCGAGGCTCCCTGGGAGCGTCGGGCGACCTGGCCCCGTTGGCCAACCTCTTCCTGCCGCTCATCGGTGTGGGCGACGTATATTATAAAGGTAAACGCTGCGAGGCCATAAGCGTGCTCGACGAATTCGGGTGGGAGCCCGTGCGGCTGAAGAGCAAGGAGGGTCTGGCGTTGCTCAACGGCACCCAGTTCATGAGCGCCAACGGCGTGTTCGCCATCCTGAAGGCTTTCCGCCTCTCGAAGTTGGCCGATCTGATAGCTGCCGTCTCTCTGGAAGCCTTCGATGGCCGCATCGACCCGTTCATGGACTGCATCCAGCGGATGCGTCCGCACAAGGGACAGATAGAGACAGGCGATGCATTCCGCAAGTTGCTGGATGGTAGCGAGCTGATCCAACAACCGAAGAAACATGTGCAGGACCCCTACTCGTTCCGCTGCATCCCGCAGGTACACGGAGCCACCAAGGATGCCATCCGCCACGTGTCGTCGGTGTTGCTGACCGAGATCAACTCCGTGACGGACAACCCGACCATCTTCCCCGACGAGGACCTGATAATCTCCGGCGGAAACTTCCACGGACAGCCGCTGGCGTTGGTGTACGACTATCTGGCCATCGCCATGGCCGAGCTGGGCAACATCTCCGAGCGTCGTGTGGCGCAGCTCATCATGGGCCTGCGCGGTCTGCCGGAGTTCCTGGTAGCCGAGCCGGGACTGAACTCAGGCTTCATGATACCGCAATATGCCGCCGCGTCGATGGTCAGCCAAAACAAGATGTACTGCTACGCCGCCAGCAGCGACTCCATCGTGTCGAGCAACGGACAGGAAGACCACGTGAGCATGGGGGCCAATGCCGCCACCAAACTCTACAAGGTGATGGACAACCTGGAGCTGATACTCGCCATCGAGCTGATGAACGGTGCACAGGGTCTGGACTTCCGCCGTCCGCTGAAGTCGTCGCCATACATCGAGAAGTTCATCAAGGAATATCGCAACGAGGTTCCCTTCATCAAAGAGGACATCGTGATGTACAAGGAAATCCACAAGACCGTAGCCTTCTTGAAACGATTCAAGTTGGAATACTAAGCGAAAATGAGAAAGTATAGGCTTGAGTCCACCGGAGCAAATGGGTTCCGGTGGACTTTTTCGTTTACTTCCAGGCGAAGTCGGAGCCTCATCTCCATCCGTAGAGAAGTCAGCCCATCCACAAGGCTTCTGATTTCATCGAGAAGGCATCTGGCAAAAATAACTCGGCATCTCACGGAAATAACTCGGCATGCGGCGGAAAACGAGTTTCC
>CAVINS010000044.1:0-29400 GCA_963643925.1 Bacteroidaceae bacterium | reverse complement strand
GACCGTCTTTCTACAGGCGGTTAGAGTAATCGTGGGCGGAAAATAGTACGTTTACCAATTTACTCGGACAACAATATTTACGAGATATGTGGCCAAATGGGCCATCTCATTGGCCCTTCGGGCATAGGAAAGGCCCAACTGACCCATCTGATTGAGGCAATCATGAAACCCGCCCGGGAACACGACGCGCTGGAGCATGAAACGCTCTTCGACTGGCAGCTACAGATGAAGACCAAGGGTGCGAACAAGGACAGACACGAGAAACTGTCCGGAGGACAAACCACCTTCAACCTACGCTAACCTGCGCCAAACTACCAAATCCTACAAAATCCGCCCCGAAACAACCGCATCCGCCCTTAACCCACGACTGCCCGCTTCCCGACGCAGTACCTTTGCATCGTAAACCTCAAGGGACAGCGCTTAACCGGCAGGGCTTACACACGTTCCGGGCGGGAATCCGGATTTCTCGGACCGAGAAAAAACATTTTCCTCATCGTGCATTTTTATTTACAATTTCATCAACCTGACTCCAGACCCCGAAACGAGTCCTTCCACCCTCCCGAATCTCGAAAAGCGGAGGCGAAGTCAACAGGGGCGAACGACTATTATGGCACCGTCTTTCTTTCCGCTTTTGCCCTCCACCGGGAGGAAACGACTCCCCATATCGTCCCCGACTGAAGAAAATCCTCGGGTCAAGTAGGGTGGAAAGGCGATATTCCGTTTCTGTAGTAAAGCGCCTCCCGCTTGGGCAGCTTCTCTCCGCCGAGGTTGGATGTCGGCTCTCTCCTCCCTCGTCGTAGTTCTTGGCGGCAGCACGCAGCTGGCTCTGCATAAAGCTCTTGACAGGAGACGCATCCCGGACCAGAGCCTGACAGAACGAGTTCGCCCGCCTCTCGAATGGAACAAGAGCCGGGCGAAATGTATTGCGATGTGTGAACGCGGAGCCTGTTGCCAGACCCGGTCACTGGTTTCCCATTAGTTGAGAGGGAGCTTGTAGCCGATTGTCAGCTGGAACACGCTGTTCTTGCTCTCGGGCTTGTAACCTTCCATGTCCTTACCGATTTTGGTGAGGCCGATGTTGTAACGAAGGTCGAGCACGATGCCGCAGGGGAAGTCGTAAGAAACACCTACAGGGATAGAGAAATCGAATTTGTTGCAGATGTCTTTTACGTCAACGGATTTGGTGTTGTCCGAATTAGAGGTAGCGAATGCTCCGGTATAAGTCAGGTCGTTCTCATTCTTTGCTGAGAGCAGGAAACCCGGTTGGATGCCGGCTTTCACGGCAAGTCCTTTGTATACGTAGAAGTTTGCCAAGATAGGCACGTTCAGATAGCCCAGAGCCAATTTGGAGTTATCCTCGAACTTTGATTTTTCTCCAATTTCCATTTCAACGCTTGAACCTCTCTCGGCACCTTGCTGGGAATAGATAAGACCGGCAGACACGGCGAATCTGTCTGTAACCTGGTAAGCGCCCTCGGCACCTACTACAACACCAAGAGTCGTGCTGGCAGTAGCGTTCAAATCGATGAGGGGGCTGTTGTAGCTTTCATCGAAATCCTTGCCGGTGATGTTGGCAGCGTTGAAACCTACTTTCGGAGTGATAGAGAATGTTCCTACGGGAGACTGTGCAAACGTGCTCACTGTAGCAGCGATTGCAACAACAAACAATACTAATTTTTTCATAATCTTTTGTGTTTGATGATTAATGATTAGAAAATTTCTACTCTTCTTTAAAAACGTTTGCAAAGGTACGCCTTTTTTCTTTAGAGCAAGCGGTTGAAGCCATATTTTTATTTTGTCGCTTCTCCTGGTTCGCCTATTAAGCCGCACATTGTCAGTGGTATAGCTCTGTCTGGCAAATGCTCCGCCATACTTCGATGAAACTTTTTTCGAAAAAATACGGCAGAATGCTTGCACGGTTCGAATATAACCTCTACCTTTGCAGCGTCTTAGAAAAAGATATGGCGCTTTCGTCTAGCGGCTAGGACACATGCCTCTCACGCATGGAACACGGGTTCGATTCCCGTAGGCGCTACCAAATGAAGAGATTGCTTACGCAGTCTCTTTTTTTGTTCCCTGTCCGGTGCTCCCGCTGGGGCCGCAAATAGAGAACCGGGGCTGTGTCGCTTCTTTGTGGCGACGCAGCCCCGGTTGGCTTTCTACTTATACCTTATATATGATAGGTAAGAATGTCTTATTTGATGCCCAACTTCTTGGCGATAGCCTTGGGGATGGCATTCTTGTGAACGATGATGTTCATCGTCTTGTAGCGGGCGAAGGCTTTCGATGCATACCAGATGCCATGGTATTTGCCGGTGTCGCCCCATGAGTTCTTCACCATGTAGTATTCCGTACCCTCCTGGTCCTTGGCGATGCCGAAGATGTGCATGCCGTGGTCGTCCGTTGTCTCCCAGTTGTCGTAGGCTGCCTGACGCTCCTCTTGTGAGCACCATAACTGCGGTTCGGGCTTCTCTATCGGACGTTTCATCAGATTGCTGATTTTCAGCCATTTTGCCATGTCGCTACCGGTGGTTTCCTGAATCTTCTTCAAGTCGGGCATCACGGCAAGTCCGTTGCGGGTGAAGCCGTCCTCGCTCACGTCGGCACCCCAAGCGATGGTGTAGCCGTTGTTGATGGCATAGTCGAACACCTCCATCAGCTCGTCGATAGGCAGGTTGTACGAGAGTCCCCAGCGCCAGTTGTCCTGCACCTCGATCACGAACTTCTCGTAGAACGGATGGTGTGTGTAGGAGGTGAGCGACACGTAGTCGTCGGCATTCAGTCCGGTAGACTCGTAGAACGACATCGGTGTGTATGTCTTGCCGTTGTACTCGAAGGTCTCGGGACGTTTGCCCAGGTATGCGTCGTAGATGCCTGTCAGGCCCTTCACCCACAGGGGCTGGTGGTCGGGGGTCATCTGCAGTTTTTTCTGTTCGCCTTTGGCGATGGCGCCCACGTAAGCGTTCGTCACGGCAGAGAGCTCGGTGTGGTTGGAGAGGGTGTCGCCGTAGGTCACGCCCGGACGCATCTGCTCCTCGGGAATCAAGCCATAGTGCTTCATGCCGTAGATGACGTCGTAGAACGAACCGCCTTCGGCGAAGGAGACGTCTCCGTGAGTGCGCACGGAAGCTTTGGCCCGGTCGATGTACGTGTTGTAAACGGTGTACATCTCCGAGAAGTCGTACTCGCCTTTGCCCATACGCAGCAACTCAGACTCCAGGAAACTGAGCGTGGAATAGCACCAGCACGTGCCGGCTCTGTTTTGGTTTTTGACGGATGTTATCGGATTCTCCTTCACGGTGGTGAAGATGAAACCTTCCTCTTTCTTCTCTTCCTTCTTGTCTTCTGTCTTCACGTCCTGTGCCATAGTGCCCAGACAAACGAGACCGAAGGCTGCAATCAGTAGATTTCTTTTCATGAGTTTGGTTTATTATGTGTTTATATTAAATGTTATTTCATGATGGTCTCCACCTCGTCGATGGTGATGGGGATGCGTTTCTTCCCGAGGAACCGCGAGCCTGAGGGGATGATGAGGATGTCGTCCTCCAGACGGATGCCGCCGAAGTCCTTGAACTTGTCGATGGCGTCGTAGTTGAGGAAGTCGGTGTGCAGCTTCTCGGCTCTCCACTTGTCGATGAGGGCGGGGATGAAGTAGCAGCCCGGCTCGTCGGTGATGATGAAGCCTTCCTGCAGGCGGCGTCCCATGCGCAGCGAAGCCAGGCCAAACTGGTCGCTTGGGCGAACCTCGTCGTCGAAGCCTACGTAGCACTGACCCAGGTTCTCCATGTCGTGCACGTCCATTCCCATCATGTGGCCCAGTCCGTGGGGCATGAACAGGGCATGAGCGCCTGCTGCCACCGCGTCGTCCACGTTGCCTTTCATCAGACCCAGGTCTTTCAGTCCCTGTGCCAACACTTTGCTGACGTTCAGATGCACCTCTTTCCACGTCGTGCCCGGGTGTGCGAAGTCGATGGCGTGGTCGTGGCAGGCCAACACGATGCTGTAGACGTCCCGTTGGCGCTGTGTGAACTTGCCGCCCACGGGGATGGTGCGCGTGAAGTCGGAGCAGTAGTTGTTCTCCGTCTCGGCTCCGGCATCGGTCAGCATCAGGCGTCCTGTCTCCAGGTAGGCGTCGTGGCTGTGGTTGTGCATCGTCTCGCCGTGTTGCGAGAGGATGGTGGCAAACGACACCATGCTGCCGTAGGAGGAGGCGATGCCGTCGAGCACTCCGGCGATGTATTGTTCTTTCACGCCAGGCTTGCATAGCTTCATGGCGGTGGTGTGCATTTCGTAGCCTATGTCGCAGGCGCGCTCTATCTCCTCTATCTCGCACGGCTCTTTCACCGAGCGCAGAGCCACCACTGCCTTTATCAGCTCCACCGAGCTGTAGGCCTGCAAGTGCGCGGTGCGGATGCCGGTGAGCTCTTCCAGGTGGAGCATGTTGTCGTAGCGGTAGGGTGGGAGGAAGTGAACCTGTCGTTTCTGTTGGATGGCCTTTGCCACGAAATCCTTCAGAGCCGAGGCCGGAGCGCTGTTGGTTACACCCACCGAGGCAGCCAGTTCCTTGATGCTGGGTTGCGGTCCCATCCAGATGATGTCGTCCATCGTCACGTCGTCTCCGAAGAGGTATGACTCCCGGCTCTCCACGTCGATGGCGCCTGCCAGACCTGCCTGGTTGAGGCCGAAGAAATAGAGGAATGTACTGTCCTGACGGAACTTGTAGGTGTTGTCAGGGTAATTGCACGGGGCTTCGTTGTTGCCCAGCAAAACGATGATGCCCTTGCCGACTTTCTCGGTCAGCTTGGCGCGTCTGGAAGTGTAATCAGCTTTGAACATAGCTTGTCGTTAGAATTTTAACCTCGCAAAGTTAGTGAAATAATCCATACCAAATGGTTTTTCCTGGAAAAAGAAGAAAAATCCTCCACCAACACGCCTCTTGTAGATTGGGTTGGTGGAGGAATATTGTTGAAGACATCCCGAAAGGGGAGAGCTTTTGTCTTGTGAGGTTGTCTGTCGCTCCCTCGTGAAGCGGACGACCGGTTCTTTGTGCCTGGAACTCAGTGGACTTAAAACGTATCCCGAAAGGGGGATGGCTTCAAGTCCGGTGAGGGGGTGCTGGCTCCCTGGAGAGCTGTCCTTAGAACTTCTCGAACGAGGCCTTTGCGTCGGACTTTGCCTTCTTCACTGTCTTTCCGTTGATCTTCAGGTTGCTGAAGCGGACGTCGTGCGTCAGGCCGGTTATCTGGTTGCCGCCGCTGGCAACGTTGTTGAAGGTGCAGTCGCTGAGGTTGATGTTGTAGATGTTGTCATCCTCGTCCAGGCCGTTGATGAGCACGCCGAACTTGCTCTTCTGACAGGTCACGTTCTGCACGTAGACGTTGCGCACTGTCGGCGGGAAGCTGTGGTCGCACTTCTCCTTCGCCTCGTATTGCAGGTTGATGCGCATCACCGCCTCGTTGCACTGTCCCACCTTGATGTTGCGCACGTAGAGGTTCTCGATGACGCCGCCGCGGCAGGTGCTGGTCTTGATGCGTATCACGCGGTCCAGCTGCGGACTGTCCATCTCGCAGTTCTCCACGTAGAGGTTGCGGTAGCCGCCCGATATCTCGCTGCCTATCACCACGCCACCGTGTCCGTTGGCCATCTTGCAGTTGCGCACCACGATGTTCTCGCTCGGCACGTTCCAACGTCGTCCGTCGGCGTTACGTCCCGACTTGATGGCGATGCAGTCGTCGCCCGTGTTGAAGGTGCATCCCTCGATGAGCACGTTCTTGCACGACTCCGGGTCGCATCCGTCGTTGTTGGGGCCGATGCCGTCGATGGTGACGCCACGCACAATCAGGTTGGTGCAGAACAGCGGGTGAATCACCCAGAAGGGGGAGTCCTTCAGCGTCACGCCCTCTATCAGCACCGTGTTGCAACGGAACACGTTGATGAGCGGTGGGCGCAACCCGTCCTCCGGCCGCATGATGCGTCGGTCTATCGGGGTGAACGTCTCGGCATAGCCCAGCAGGCGGTCGCGCCCGCCGTCGCCTTGCGACAGCATTCCCGGTTTCCATCCGTGTTCCTTACGGCCTTTCATGTACCACCAGTGCTCGGGCGATCCCTGTCCGTCTATCGTTCCCTTGCCGGTGATGGCGATGTTCGTCTCGCCGTAGGCGTAGATCAGCGGATGGGCGTTGTAGCAGTCCACCCCTTCCCAACGGGTGATGACGGGCGGAAAGTAGTACGATTGGTCCGTAGTGAACTTCAGTGTGGCGCCCTCCTCGAGGTGCAGGTTCACATTGCTCTTCAGCGTGATGGGACCTGTGTAGAACACACCTTGCGGAATCACCACCGTGCCGCCTCCCGCCTGTGTGCAGGCCAGGATAGCCAGGTCGATGGCCTCGTGGCAGAGTTTCGACGAGTCGCCTGCCACGGCACCGTACTCGGTAATGTTGAATGTCTGTTTTGGAAATTCGGTCTTCCGGATGGACTGTACGATTCGGTCCGCCTGCTCAAAGGCTTCGTCCATCACCTGCTGCGCGTTGGCAAAGCCGAAGGTCGCCAACAGAGCTCCTAAGATAACTGTCTTTTTCATGTTTCAAAGTTTGTGTTTAGTGTTAAAGGTCTCTCGATTTTATAGACTGTCGCTTTTGCGTCGCAGCAAAGATAGCGAGCCTGTTCCACATGAGCAAACCTTCGGATGAAATATTGTTTTCCCGTTCTGCGGTGGGGAGGGCTTCGGGTTGCGATGAAGATGTACTCTCCTATATATAATAAGGTATTAAGGGACGGAATGAGGTGCCGGAGTGCCCCTTCGGTGACGTAATGCTGTAAAACATAGTTTAGAAACAGAGCGTAAAAAGTTGGATGCGAAGATAATAATGTATATTTTGCATCGCGTTAAAGAAAAGGCGTGTTTTCGGACATGCAAATGTTAACTTCTTAATCTTAACAGACCATGAAAGTATATCAGACAAATGAAATCAAAAACATTGCGTTGTTAGGCAATGATGGCTCGGGTAAAACCACCCTCACAGAGGCTTTGCTCTATGAGAGTGGTATTATAAAACGTCGCGGACGCATTACGGCCAAAAATACTGTTAGTGATTATTTCCCTGTAGAGCAGGAATACGGCTATTCGGTATTCTCTACAGTCTTCCATGTGGAATGGAATGGTAAGAAACTGAATATCATCGACTGTCCGGGTAGCGACGACTTCGTAGGCGCGGCCATCACGGCACTCAACGTGACCGACACGGCCATCCTGCTGCTCAACGGACAATACGGCCCCGAGGTGGGCACCCAAAACCACTTCCGCTACACCGAGAAACTGGGCAAGCCGGTCATCTTCCTGGTGAACCAACTCGACAATGAGAAGTGCGACTATGATCACGTGCTGGAACAGCTGAAGAGCATCTACGGCTCGAAGGTGGTTCCCGTGCAATACCCGCTGGCCACAGGCCCGGGATTCAACTCGTTGATAGATGTGCTGTTGATGAAAAAATACTCTTGGGGACCGGACGGCGGACAGCCGACGATAGAGGACATCCCGGCCGAAGAGATGGAGAAAGCAAAGGAATGGAACAAGACCCTGATAGAAGCAGCCGCCGAGCACGACGAGGGGCTGATGGAAAAATTCTTCGAAAAAGATTCGCTGACGGAAGACGAGATGCGCGAAGGTATCCGCAAGGGACTGGCATCCAGAGGCATGTTCCCCGTGTTCTGCGTATGCGCAGGCAAGGACATGGGCGTGCGCCGCTTGATGGAGTTTCTGGGCAATGTGGTGCCTTTCGTCTCGGAGATGCCGAAGGTACACAATACACGCGGTGAGGTGGTGGAACCCGACTCCAACGGACCTACCTCGCTCTATTTCTTCAAGACGGCCGTAGAGCCGCACATTGGCGACGTTCAGTACTTCAAGGTGATGAGCGGAATCGTGCACGAGGGCGACGACCTCGGCAATGCCGACCGTGGCTCGAAGGAGCGCATCGCACAGCTCTACGTCTGCGCCGGTGCCAACCGCATCAAAGTGGAGGAACTGAGGGCGGGTGACATCGGCTGCACGGTGAAACTGAAAGACGTCCACACCGGCAACACCCTCAACGGAAAGGATGCCGAGAACCGCTTCAACTTCATCAAATATCCCAATCCGAAGTATTCGCGCGCCATCAAACCGGTGAACGAGGCCGAGACGGAAAAGATGATGGCAGTGCTGAACCGCATGCGTGAGGAAGACCCCACATGGGTGGTGGAACAGTCCAAAGAGCTGCGCCAGACCATCGTTCACGGCCAGGGCGAGTTCCATCTGCGCACGCTGAAGTGGCGCTTGGAGAACAACGAGAAACTGCAGATCAAGTACGAGGAACCCAAGATACCTTACCGCGAGACCATCACCAAGGCGGCCCGTGCGGACTATCGCCACAAGAAACAGTCCGGCGGCGCAGGTCAGTTCGGCGAGGTACACCTCATCGTGGAGCCTTACTACGAGGGAATGCCCGCACCGGATGTCTATAAGTTCAACGGTCAGGAGTTCAAGATCAACGTGAAGGGAACCGAAGAGATTCCTTTGGAGTGGGGCGGCAAACTGGTGTTTGTCAACAGTATCGTCGGCGGCTCCATCGACGCGCGCTTCATGCCGGCCATCCTGAAGGGCATCATGGGCCGCATGGAACAAGGTCCGCTCACCGGCTCCTATGCCCGCGACGTGCGTGTCATCGTCTACGACGGCAAGATGCACCCGGTGGACTCCAACGAAATCTCCTTCATGCTGGCAGGACGCAACGCCTTCAGCGAGGCCTTCAAGAATGCCGGTCCGAAGATTCTGGAGCCTATCTACGATGTGGAGGTCTTCGTGCCGAGTGACAAGATGGGCGATGTGATGGGCGACCTGCAGGGACGTCGTGCCATGATTATGGGCATGAGCAGCGAGAACGGTTACGAGAAACTCTCTGCCAAGGTGCCTTTGAAGGAGATGTCGTCGTACTCCACAGCGTTGAGCTCGCTCACCGGTGGACGCGCTTCCTTCATCATGAAGTTCGCTAGCTACGAGCTCGTTCCGACGGATGTTCAGGAGAAACTCATCAAGGAGTTTGAGGCCAAGCAAGCTAAAGACGAATAATAGTAGTGCTATGGATAGTTGAAAAGCCACGGTGCTCCTTCCTATGGAGAAAGCCGTGGCTTTTCTCTTGGTGTCTCAGTGTCTGTGGGGTCGCCTGTCAAAAGACAATGCTTTGTTTGGGGCTATACAATCGATTGTTTCAGCTTATACAATCGATTGTTTTTGCCGATACAATCGATTGTCTTGGGCTTCGCGAACGATTGTCCCGCTAACGGATGAAAGCGGTCTTCTGTTTTATAATGTATGAAACTAAATCTCCTACGTCTTTTGTCTTCCAACCTAAAACACAAAACCTTCAACGGCTCCCTCATCCTTTACCTCTCGTTCTTCGAAATAGTCAAGTGGTAATGTAACACAAAACCTAAAACACAAAACCTTCAACGTCCTTAAGCCTTCAACGTTGCTGTCTGTTTTGCTGGCGAAACTCATCCCCCGATGCAAATAAACGGCGATTTTGTTGGCTGCTTTTATTGAAAAACGTATTTTTGCGGAGTTTCTGAAAATACGTATATACTAAAACAAATAAAAATGGGATTATTCGATATATTCAAAAAGAAGAAAGAAGAGGACGAAGAGGTAGGCCGCGTGGCCGGCATGGAAGACTTCATGACCCTCATCCGTGTCTACTACCAAGCCGTCATGGCCGCTAATCTGGGCATCACCAACCTGGCTTTCTTGCCCGATATGGCCGTGTTCAAACGCACTCTGAAAGTGCCTACCCAGAACAATAAGCTCGGACTGGCAGAGAAGAGCCGCTGCAAGAAGATGCTCTCGCAAATCTACGGTCTGAGCGATGACTTCTTCAAGGAGGTGGATCTCTCCATCAAGAAAAACTGTCGCAATGTGAACGACGTGAAGAACTACTTCTACATGTTCCAGGGCTTCAGTCAGGACTTGATGATGCTCATCGGCAACCTCATGAAGTGGAAGTTCCGCATGCCCAGCGTCTTCAAGAAAGTCCTCTACAACCTTACCGAGAAGACAATCAACGACATACTCGTGCGCACCGACTGGAAAGACGATGCTGTGCGCAAGACCTGCGTCAACATCCGCAAGTATCAGCATGCCCTCGGCTATTCGCCCAAGTGGATGACCGAATATGTCTACAACATTGTGCTCTTGGCCAAGAAAGAACCCAAACCAAAGGACGAGGATTAACTATTTTGCCCTTGTCTCTTAATTTTTTTTGCTTTTTGCTTTTCCGTCTCAAACTAATAACCTATTTTTGTCTACAAATTAGTTTGGCATGATTGCGGAAGAAGAAAATTTGCTCGACACCTTTGATGCTCAGTTCCGTCTGCTGCTCTACAAATATGACCGTTTGAAGCAGAAGAACGAGACCTTGAAAAACACTATCAGCCAAAGGGACAGGACCATAGAGGGCCTGCAACAGAGCTATCGGATATTGGAAGCCAAGTATGCCAATCTGAAGTTGGCGAAAGTTGTCAGTATCAATGACGAAGAAGCCAAAGATGCGAAAATGAAAATATCGAGGCTTGTGCGTGAAGTCGATAAGTGCATCGCTTTATTGAATGCGTAAGGACGTGGATAAAACAGATGCGTTATGGACAGCAACGGAAGAAAGATAACTCTGCGGATAGCCGACATGGTGCTCCCGATGCGAATCACCTCCGAGAAGGAGGAGGAGCTCTACCGTAAGGCAGCGAAGCAGATCAATGATAAACTGAATACGTATCGGTCGCATTTCTCGAGCGACTCGGTGAACGACGGGGCAATACTGGCGATGGTGACCATCGACTTTGCCTTCCGAGCCCTCAGTCTGGAGGACCGCAACGATACGACACCTTTTACGAAACGGATACAGTCCTACAATACGGAATTGAAGGAGCTGTTCGACGAGGAAGAGGCGTAGGAGTTTACAGGTTATTTTATTAAGTGGAGTATCACGCATTGCTTTTGTTTCGGGGAGAAGTGTTCCCCGGAGAGAAGTGATGCGTTTTTTTTAATATATAAATTATAGTAATGACGACGACAATTATACTATCAATTGTATGCGCTGTCGTGGGTGCCGCTATCGGATATACCCTCTTCAGATACGTGATGAAGAGCAAGTACAACAGCATCCTCAAGGAGGCGCAAGAAGAGGCTGAGGTGATAAAGAAGAACAAACTGCTGGAGGTGAAGGAGAAATTCCTCAACAAGAAGGCAGACCTCGAGAAAGAAGTGGCCCAGCGCAACCAGCGTATCCAGCAGGCCGAGAACAAGCTGAAGCAACGCGAGCTGATGCTCAACCAGAAACAGGAAGAGGTGGCGCGCAAGCGTGGCGAGGTGGAGACCCTGAAGGAGAACTACGATGCACAACTCTCTATGCTCGACCGCCGCAAGGAGGAGCTGGAGAAGATGCAGATGCAGGAGCGCGAGAAACTGGAGGCCATCAGCGGGCTCTCTGCCGATGAGGCCAAAGAGCGCCTCGTGGAGTCGCTCAAGGAAGAGGCCAAGACGCAGGCCGCATCCTACATCAACGACATCATGGACGATGCCAAGATGACCGCCAACAAAGAGGCGAAGAAGATTGTGATACAAAGCATACAGCGTGTGGCAACCGAGACGGCCATCGAGAACTCCGTCACCGTGTTCCACATCGACTCTGACGAGGTGAAAGGCCGCATCATCGGTCGTGAGGGCCGCAACATCCGTGCCCTTGAGGCCGCTACGGGTGTGGAGATCGTGGTGGACGACACCCCCGAGGCTATCGTCCTCTCCGCCTTCGACCCTGTACGCCGTGAGGTAGCCCGTCTGGCTCTGCACCAATTGGTGGCCGACGGCCGCATCCACCCTGCCCGCATCGAGGAGGTGGTGGCCAAGGTCCGCAAGCAGGTGGAGGAAGAGATAGTGGAGACAGGTAAACGTACCACCATCGACCTGGGTATCCATGGTCTGCACCCCGAACTCATCCGCCTGATCGGTAAGATGAAATACCGCTCCAGCTACGGTCAGAACCTGCTGCAGCATGCTCGTGAGACAGCCAACCTCTGTGCCGTGATGGCTTCTGAGCTGGGCTTGAACCCGAAGAAAGCCAAACGTGCCGGTCTGCTTCACGATATAGGTAAGGTGCCCGACGAGGAGCCCGAGTTGCCGCACGCATTGCTCGGTCAGAAGATAGCCGAGAAGTACAAGGAGAAACCGGACATCTGCAACGCCATCGGTGCCCACCACGACGAGGAGGAGATGGAGACCCTCATAGCACCTATCGTACAGGTGTGCGACGCCATCTCCGGTGCACGTCCGGGTGCTCGCCGCGAGATTGTGGAGGCTTACATCAAGCGCCTGAACGACCTCGAGCAGTTGGCTCTCTCTTATCCGGGTGTCACCAAGACGTATGCCATCCAGGCAGGACGCGAGCTGCGTGTCATCGTCGGTGCGGACAAGATTGACGACAAGGCTACCGAGAGCCTCTCCGAGGAGATAGCCCAGAAGATTCAGAACGAGATGACCTATCCGGGTCAGGTGAAGATTACCGTCATCCGCGAGACGCGTGCGGTCAGCTTCGCCAAATAGCAATCCGGCAGGCCGGTGTAGTGACAGACAATAATGTAGAAGCGTATGAAACCAATGGTTGCACCATCTCTGCTCTCCGCCAACTTCGCGGACTTGCGTACGGACATCGAAATGATAAACCGCAGCGAGGCGGACTGGCTCCACCTGGACGTCATGGACGGCGTCTTCGTGCCCAACATCTCCTTCGGGTTTCCCGTGCTCAAGTATGTGGCCGAGCTTTGCCAAAAGCCGCTCGATGTACACCTGATGATCGTAGAGCCGGGCAAGTTCCTCCACGAGGTGCAGGCCTTGGGTACCATGATGATGAACGTACACTTCGAGGCTTGTCCTCATCTGCACCGCACCATTCAACAGATAAAGGAAACAGGCATGAAGGCGGGGGTCACACTGAACCCCGCCACGCCCGTCTCCATGCTGGCAGACGTCATAGCCGACGTGGACATGGTGCTGCTCATGAGCGTCAACCCCGGCTTCGGTGGGCAGCGCTTCATCCCTCACACACTTGACAAGGTGGCACAGCTCCGCCGACTGATTGCCGACAGCGGGTCGCAGGCACTTATCGAGATTGACGGCGGTGTCAATCTGCAGACCGGACGACAGCTGGTGGAGGCAGGTGCTGATGTGTTGGTGGCCGGCAGCTCCGTCTTCAAGGCCGCCAATCCCCCGGAGATGATTCATCAACTGAAAACCCTCGGGTGACCACGGTGCTCCCCCTCTCCACACTGTGGGGCAAGTACCCCTTCGTGCGTCTCCTCGTTCCGCTCATAGCGGGCATCCTCTGTGCCGATTTCTTCTCTCTGTCCATACTCCCCTTCGCAGTTCTCGGCATCATCGCTTTCTTGCTTTCGCTCTTCTGCTATAGCAAGTGCCCTCTTGCGTTTGGCATCCTATCGCACCTGTTCCTCTTTGCTCTGGGCTCCGTCATGCTTTCCGTGCAAACCTGCCAGTGTGAGCATACCTGGTCCGACCAACGGCGTGGCTATGTCGGCATCCTGCAGGACCTTCCCGTGGAGAAGCCCAAGAGCTATCAGCTGCAGGTGAAGGTCGACGAACAGGCGGTGCTCCTCTATGTGTCCAAGGACTCCTTGCTCCGCAGCGCCCATCGTGGCGACACCGTGCTCTTCCATGCCCGCATCAACGCCCCCGACCGCACGCCCGTGGAGGGACGGTTCAACTATGGTCGCTACCTGATGCACAAGGGTGTCACCGGCACCGCCTATGCCGGACGTGGCCATTGGCAGTGTCTGCCCGGCAACTCCGCCGACCATACCTTGCGCATTAAGTCGCTCCTCCTGCGCGACCGCCTTCTGCAACGCTATGCCTTGCTGGGCTTCCGGGACGACGAACTTGCCGTGCTCTCCGCTCTCACCCTGGGCGACAAGCGTGGACTGCAGGACGAAATTCGCGAGACTTACTCCGTCACCGGTGCCAGTCACGTCCTCGCACTCTCCGGCCTTCATACCGGCATCCTCTATGCCATCCTCGTCTTCCTGCTCTCGCTCATCCCGTTGGGTAGGGCAGGAGTGTGGGTCCGTGGACTCCTCGTCGTGGCGTTGCTCTGGGCGTTCGCCTATTTCGTGGGTCTCTCCCCTTCGGTCATCCGTTCCGTCACCATGTTCTCCATCCTCGCATTGGGAGCGTGCTTCCAGTGCCGTTCCCTCTCCCTCAACACTCTTGCCCTCTCGGCCTGGGTTATGTTGGTAATCCATCCGTTCTACCTCTTCGATGTCGGATTCCAGATGTCGTACCTCGCCGTGGCCGCCATCCTGCTGTTGCAGCCGGTGCTCAGTCGCCTCTGGCAACCCACTTCACGTCCGCTGCGTTGGCTGTGGGGCAGCGTCACCGTCTCCA
Organism: Bacteroidaceae bacterium; assembly: GCA_963643925.1. Taxonomy (GTDB): domain Bacteria; phylum Bacteroidota; class Bacteroidia; order Bacteroidales; family Bacteroidaceae; genus Phocaeicola_A. The sequence goes on along the minus strand of CAVINS010000044.1, from coordinate 14,927 downwards.
CGGCCGCGCAGATTGGCGTGGCACCGCTCATCGTGCTCTACTTCTCCCGCTTCTCCGTATGGTTCCTTCTCACCAACCTTCTCGTCATTCCGCTCACCTTCTGTCTCGTGGCAGGTGCCCTGTTCATGCTCTGCCTGGGTTTCTGCCTCCCTCTGCAACAGCTGGTGGCGGACTTGCTCAACGGGTTGCTCCGCCTCATGCACATCGCCTTGCGCTGGATAGAGACCCTCCCCGTGGCCTCCGTCGACGGCCTTCACCTCACCGCCCTCCAGACCGTCTGCTTCTACGTCTGCCTCCTCTTCCTGCTGGCCTTCTACCATCGGAGGCGCTCCGTTCACCTCTCTGCGGCACTTGCCACCCTGGCCTGTTTCCTGACTCTTTGCATCGCTGAATATTTCATCCCATAGATGGCACATTCGTAAAAAGTTTGTAACTTTGCGCTTTTAAAAACATCGAATGAGACTATGCTTACAAAGATTATAGACCAGTCGAAAATCGACCAGGTACACAAACTGATAGGGCAGGCTGACAAGATTGTCGTCATCGCACACGTCGGACCCGACGGCGATGCCATCGGATCTTCATTGGGATTGGCGCATTTCCTCGAGGGACAGGGCAAGACCGTCTCCGTCGTCATGCCCAATGCCTTCCCCGACTTCCTGGGTTGGATGAACGGCGCCAAGGACATCGTCCGCTACGACAAGTACACCGAGTTTGCCAACGAGCTCATTGCCGGAGCCGACCTCATCTTCTGCCTCGACTTCAACAGCCTGAAGCGCATCGACGATGCCGGTGCTGCCGTGTCTGCCTCCAAGGCCCACAAGGTGCTCATCGACCACCACCTCTATCCCGAGGAGTTCTGCGAGGTCATCATCTCGCATCCCGAGATAAGCTCCACCTCCGAGCTCGTGTTCCGTCTCATTTGCCGCATGGGCTGCTTCGAGGAAATCACCCTCGAGGGCGCCGAGTGCATCTACACCGGCATGATGACCGACACCGGCGGCTTCACCTACAACTCCAACAACCGCGAGATTTACTTCATCATCAGCGAGCTCCTAACCAAGGGCATCGACAAGGATGAAATCTACCGCCGCGTCTACCACACCTACTCCGTGGACCGCATGCGCCTCATGGGCTACATCCTCCAAAACATGGTGGTGCTGCCTCAGTTTCACACCGCCCTCATCACCCTCAGCAAGGCCGAGCAGGAGCGTTTTCACTATAACAAGGGCGACTCCGAGGGTTTCGTCAACATCCCCCTCTCCATCAAGGGAGTCATCTTCAGCGTCTTCCTCCGCGAGGACACCGAGAAACCCTACATCAAGGTGTCGCTGCGTTCCGTGGGCGAGTTCCCCTGCAACCAGCTGGCGTCGGCATTCTTCGACGGCGGAGGTCACAAGAACGCCTCCGGTGGCGAGTTCTACGGCACTATGGGCGAGGCAAAGGAACAACTCAAGCGGGCGTTGGTTCACTTCGAGAGCCGCCTTGCCATTAAAAAATAGTTATAGAAGTTTTATTTGTGGATATATTTGTGGTGCATTGATGCTCATTTAGTACTTTTGTCGCCACATAGATTATTTTATAGCAAAGTATGAGAAAATTTAGTTACCTGATCCTCTCGCTGCTTCTTCTGGGCGTGGGCTTCGCGTCATGCGACGACTCCGAGACCTATGCCGACCTGAAGAAAACCGAGCGTAAAAACATCCGTAATTTCATTGCCGACCACAACATAACGGAAATCTCCGAGGAGGAGTTCATTGCCAACGACAGCACCACCGACGTGTCGAAGAACGAGTTCGTGCTCTTCAACGACAACGGCGTCTACATGCAGATTGTCAACAAAGGCGAGGGCGAGTCCATCAAGAGCGGCGATTGGCGTGAAGTCATTGTACGCTTCTGGGAAGTCTACGTGGAGTCAGGCGACACCACCACCGTCTCCAACATGCTTGAGCGCTACCCGGACATCTTCATGGTGGGCAACACCAGCGGATCCTTCACCGGCTCGTTCACCGAGGGCAACATGTACAGCAACTATGGTTCCGCCGTGCCTGAGGCCTGGCTCTTGCCGCTCAGCTACATCAAGCTCAGCAAGAGCCCCAACCAGAACAAGCTCCCCAAGGTGAAGCTCATCGTGCCCCACAGCGCAGGCCACTCCACCGCCTCTTCGTCCGTGGTGCCTTACTATTACGAAATCACTTATAAATTCAGATAGGCCATGACACTTATCAAATCCATTTCCGGCATCCGGGGCACCATAGGCGATCGGCCCGGTGAGGGCCTCACGCCCATGGACATCGTCCGTTTTACCTCTGCCTACGCCACCTTCATACGCCGCACTACACCGGTGCAGACCAATAGGATAGTGGTGGGCCGCGATGCCCGCGTCTCTGGCGAGATGGTGAAAAACATCGTGTGCGGTACCCTTATGGGCATGGGTTTCGATGTGGTGAACATCGGGCTCGCCTCCACACCGACGACCGAACTGGCTGTCACCATGGAGCAGGCCTGCGGAGGCATCATCCTCACCGCAAGCCACAACCCCCAGCAGTGGAACGCCCTGAAACTGCTCAACGAGAAGGGTGAGTTCCTCAATGCCGCCGAAGGCAACGAGGTGTTGCGTCTGGCAGCTGCCGACGCTTTCTCCTACGCTTCCGTCGACAAGCTGGGCAGCTATACCGACAACGATACATATAACCAACGACATATCGACCGCGTGTTGTCGCTCCCCTTGGTGGACGTGGTAGCCATCCGTGCCGCTCACTTCCGCGTGGCCATCGATTGTGTCAACTCCGTGGGAGGCATCATCCTGCCCCAACTGCTCCGGCAACTGGGAGTGGAGCAGGTCACACAGCTCTACTGCGAGCCTACCGGACGCTTCCAGCACAACCCCGAGCCGTTGGAGAAGAACCTTGGCGATATCATGAATCTCATGCGCCAAGGCGGTCACGACGTGGCTTTCGTAGTGGACCCCGACGTGGACCGTCTGGCTATGATTTGCGAGGACGGCAACATGTATGGCGAGGAATACACCCTCGTCACCGTGGCCGACTATGTGCTGCGCCACACACCGGGCAACACCGTCTCCAATCTTAGCTCCACACGTGCCCTGCGCGATGTCACCCGTTCCTATGGTCGGCAGTACTTTGCCGCCGCCGTGGGCGAGGTCAACGTCGTTACCAAGATGAAGGAGGTGGGTGCCGTCATCGGTGGCGAAGGCAACGGCGGAGTCATCTACCCCGAGTGTCACTACGGCCGCGACGCCCTGGTGGGCATAGCTCTCTTCCTCAGCCATTTGGCTCACGAGAAGAAGACGGTAAGCCAGCTTCGCGCCAGCTATCCGCAGTACTTCATCGCCAAGAACCGCATCGACCTGACGCCCAGCACCGACGTGGATGCCATCCTTGCCAAGGTGAAGGAACTCTATAAAAATGAAGAAATCAACGACATCGACGGGGTGAAGATAGACTTCCCCGACAAGTGGGTACACTTGCGCAAGAGCAACACCGAACCCATCATCCGTGTCTATTCCGAGGCGTCCACCATGGAGGCTGCCGACGAGATAGGCCGTCGGGTGATGGACGTGGTCTACTCGCTCACCCGCTAGAGTGCCTCGTCGTCGACCCACAACAGGTCGCTCATAATGCCATCAGATATGAAGATACCTTCGCGCGTCAGTCGCAGGGTATCTTCTTCTATTTTCAGCAGTTTGCCCTCCAGCGCGGGGAATGCGCTCTGCAGACAGTAGCGGTAGAGCTCGTCGCCGAACTCATCGTGCAGCGCCTTCAGCGACAGCCCTTTGCGAGTGCGCAATGCCGTCACAATGCGGTCGTTGTAGCGGGTGTATAGGTCCAGTTCCTCCCATTGGGCGGGAATCTTCCCTTCGCCGATGCTGTGCAGATAGTCCGTCAGCGAGGAGACGTTCCACTGCCGCCGCCGTCCGTCGTAGGAGTGTGCCGCCGCCCCACAACCCAGGTAGTGCGTGCCGTCCCAGTAGCAAGAGTTGTGCTTCGAGGTGTATCCCGGCCTGGCGAAGTTCGAGATTTCATAGTGTTCATACCCGGCCTCTTCCACCCGTTCCATCAGCCGCCGGTAGCAGTGTAGGCTCAGCTCCTCGTCGGCCTCCGCCACTTTGTGTTCCTGCAGCAGCTTCCAGAGCGTCGTCCCCTCCTCGTACATCAGACTGTAGGCCGACAGGTGTTCCACTCCCAAGTCGATGGCCTGCTGCAAGTCCTTCTCCCACAACTCCATCGTCTGCCCTGGCAGTCCGTATATCAAGTCGATGCTGATGTTCGTGAACCCGGCTTCCCGGCAACGCCTCACAGCATCCTTGGCCTGTTGCGCCGTGTGCCGTCGCTGCAGCAGCTGCAGGGTCATGTCGTCGAAGGTCTGTATGCCCATGCTCAGTCGGTTGATGGGGAGTCCTCGCAGCATCCCGATGTATGCGTCCGTCAGGTCGTCGGGGTTCGCCTCCATCGTTATCTCCTCACACTCCGCCAGTCCGTAGGTCTCCGTCAGACAGTCGAACAGCCGGTGGAGGTCCTCCTCCCGCAGTTGCGAGGGGGTGCCGCCGCCCAGGTAGACCGTTCGCACCGGTTCGCCGTTCAACTCCTCCTTGCGCATCTGCAGCTCCTGGCACAGTGCGCTCACGTAGTCCCCTCGCAGTTCGTCGCGTGTGGTGGAGTAGAAGTCGCAGTAGATGCATCGCCGCTTGCAGAAGGGGATGTGCAGATAGATTCCAGCCATAGTCGTTTACAATTATATCATCCAATTCCCGCTGGTGGAAGTGTGACTGATTGTGTATGCAAAAATGACCCTAGGCTCAACAGCCCGAGACCCTAGGCTCAACAGCTCGAGACCCTATGGTCTCTTGTCGGCGAGCCCAAACTGTCATTTTAGTCCTTCCCTCTACTTGCGGAATTTGCGTTATATTATATATAGGTATAGGGTAGGGCGCCCCCCCTTGCGGAGAGCTTCCTTTCCCGTCGCAAAAGTAGGAAATTATAGGGAAACTCCTACCAACAAATAGGGAAAATCCCCTTTCGGTATCAACTCCTCCACTTATCTTTGCAGGTGAAGAAACATACCAAGTAAAATCATTAAAAGCTATAACAATGAAAAGAACATTATTCGCATCGTTATTGTTGGCCGCTCTGCCACTGGTGCTGTCGGCCCAGAGCGTAGATGATGACTTGTACTACACACCCAAGAAGAGCAAGTCCAAGAGTTCGCAGAAGGCGGCCTCCACTACCACCGCGCGACAGACCACACGTTCCGTGAAGGTGGATGGCAACGGCTCCGTCAATGTGGTGGCCCCCAACGCTACCACCATCGTGGTACGCGACCGCTCCGGACGCACACGCGACGTGGACGAGTACAACCGTCGCTACAGCTCCAAGGAGAACACCTTCTCTGTGGAGAACGACACACTCTATATCGACGAGCGAGCAGACAGCGACCTGCAGGGCGAGTGGATAGAGGGCTTCGAAGGCTCGGCCGATGACTACGAGTACGCTACCCGCATCATCCGCTTCCAGAACCCCCGCTACGCCATCCCTGTCAGCAGTCCGCTCTACTGGGACATCGTCTACGCACGCAACTATGTGCCCTGGGACTGGAACATCTACGCCGACGGACTCTATGCTTACGTCTTCCCCACCTTCACCAACAGCCTGTGGTGGGATTGGCGCTACAACTCCTTCGGTTGGGGATGGAGCTACTGGCACAACCCCGTCTACCGTCACCTCTATTGGGATTGGGACTATCCCTACTATGGATGGGGAGGCGGCTGGTATGGCGGCTACCATCATCATCCCCACTACGCTTGGGGTGCACCCGGTCCGGCTCGACACTGGAGCAGTTCCCGCTTCAACAACGGCGGAAGTCGTCCTTCTGTAGCCTCACGCCCGATGGGGCACGACCGCGCCAACCGCTTCAACTCTGGCACACGCTACACCGGCACCCGCGTAGGTGGATCGCGCTCCGATAGCGGCATCCGCTTCGAGAGCACCGGCAACAACGCCAATGCCACACGCTCCGGTGTAAGTGGCCGCTCCTCGTCCAACGGACGTTTCCAGGGCGTGCAGGGCTATCGCAGTACCGCCAGCGGTACGGGCAGCAGCAACGACGGACGTGCCGTACGCTCATCGGCTGGCACCCGGAGCAACTCGTCCGGCGTCAGCACCGGACAGAGCCGCTCACGCTCTACCTCGTCCTACGTACGACCCAACAGCGTGCGCACCAACAGCAACAGCTACACACGCCCCAGCAGCACCCGCAGCAGCAGCGAGGGCCGTGCCACCCGCAGCGTAGGAACCAACTCGTCCACCAGTCGCAGCAACAGCAGCTCCTACGACCGTGGTTCCTCCGTCCGCTCATCCGGATTCTTCGGTGGCAGCAGCCGTAGCAGCAGCGGTGGCGGACACTCCAGCAGCGGTGGCGGTGGCTCACGCTCCAATGGTGGAAGCGGTGGCGGACATAGCCGTCGATAAACCGGCACGTCGCTATGTGGAGGCAGTTTTCGCATCCACCATACATCGCAGAGGCCGAAGCACCTCGCCTGCGGGGTCGGGCAGAAGCCTCTTGCTTGTAATATAAATAATGAATATGGTAAACATCAAAAGATACTACACAATGAAAAAACTCCTGTTACTCCTGGGAATGGCAGCAAGCGCAGCCGCCCTGCCTGCCCAGACCGAATATGACATCACTCCGCTCATGAAGAGCGACCTCAACGGAACAGCCCGCTTCGTCGGCATGGGCGGCGCCATGAGCGCACTCGGTGGCGACATCTCCACCATCAGCACCAACCCCGCAGGCATCGGCATCTTCCGTAGCAACGACCTCTCCATGACGCTCAGCTACAACATGGCCGACTCCAAGAGCGTATTCGGCAACAATACCTCCAAGGAGAGCCGCGACCGCCTCTCGTTCGACCAGATAGGCTTCGTCTACAGCAACAAGATTGGCAACAACACGTCGTTGCGCTTCGTCAACTTCGGGTTCAACTATCACAAGTATGCCAACTACAACCGCCTCTTCACTATGCAAGGCAGCCTCGGGGGCACCACCTCACAGACGGGCTACATGGCCTACCAGGTGGCACAGGGCGGCGCTACCTACAACAGCTTCAGCAACATGCTGTCCGCCAGCGACCGCAGCGCCTTCCAGAACGAGAACTTCGGATGGCTCGGCGTGATGGGCGGACGCACCGGACTGGTGGATGCCGCTCAGGAGTCACAGGGCGGCGTGACCACCGACTACTTCTACGGCTGGAACGGCGATTATGCCAGCTACCGTTGCCAGACGAAGGGCGGCACCAGTGTCTACGACTTCAACGTGGCCTTCAACGTGGAGGACCGCTTCTACTTCGGTGCCACCATCGGAGCCTACGACGTCAACTACTCACGCTACTCAGTCTACGGCGAGGACCTCTTGCGTCAGGATGGCGACGACGAACTCACTGCCAGCTACTCCCTGCAACACTGGTACAAGACCAGCGGATCCGGTGTCGACCTCAAGTTGGGCGCCATCATCCGCCCCTTCGACGACTATTCGTTCCGCTTCGGCCTGGCCATCCACACTCCTACATGGTATTCCCTCACCGAGCGCTATTCCACCCTGTTGACCTCACAGTATGAGATGATCAATGGCGAGAATATCGACACCTACGAGGCATCCATCGACAGCTACGACGGTTGGGACGGCGATGTGGAGAACGACTACGAGCTTACCACACCATGGAAGTTCAACGTCAGCATGGGCGGCACCATCGGCACCGACATTGCCCTGGGCGCTGAGTATGAGTATCAGGACTATTCCTCGGCACGATTGAAGATGCCCGACGGCTATGAGGACGACTACATGGCAACGCAGAATAGCTACATCCGCGAGGACCTGAAGGGCGTGCACACGCTCCGTCTCGGCGGTGAGTTCAAGCTCGACCCCCAGTTCAGTTTCCGTGTAGGTTACAACTACAGCTCCGCCCTCTACAACAAGACGGCCTACAAGGAGCTCGGCGTCTACACCACGCGCACCGACACCCAGTACTTCAACGACTACGAGCAGAACACCCTCACCTTTGGCGTGGGCTACCGTTCCAGCAGTTTCTATGCCGACATGGCCTATCTCTATAGCAACCAGAAGGCCGACTTCTACTCCTACGACGATGCCTCGCTCAGCCCCATCGGCGTGACCAACGAGACAAACCGCCTCATGCTCACCCTGGGCTTCCGCTTCTGATGAGTTCCGATTAATTGGTTATTATACTCCCTTTGCGTCCCCCGCGCCTCTTTTCTTGGAGGGCGGGGGATTCTTGTATCCCCCTGTAGGATGCGGTCTCGCGGTCTCCTTTAGTCGACACTTCGTAGACAAGCGTAGCGGACTTCTGAAGTTTGCTGCTACGATACAACCCCAAAAAAGGGAGGAACCCATTGTGGATTCCTCCCCTTCGCTCTGCTTATGGGCAACCCCATAGTCATTTTTTTACCACACGCCGTAGAGGTAGGTATAGCCCGACCAATAATCTGCGGCGGAATAGGAGTAGGTGGAGGCGTAGGCGTTGAAGGAGAAGTATTTGTTGCTGAAATCGAGCCACGAGTAGCTCGAGTAGCTGTAACCGCCGTACCAGTATACGTAATAGAAGTATGTGTCGTCCACTGTCCATGCAAACAGTTCATCGCCGTTTTCGTCCACTCCGGGGCTGACGTAGTGCAACTTGTAGCCGTAGTCGCCGTAGTCGTACGTCAAGGCACCCTGGCCGTTCACAGGCACCACCTCACCCTTCAGTGTCGCAGGGTCGTTGAAGTCGATGTCCGAGCCGCTGAGAGTGAAGTACAAGTTCGCTCCCGAGCCCAGGAAGTTGGTCAGGTAGAAGCTGTTCATGCCCTCCAACTGCCAAAGGTCTGAGTAAATCGGCTCTATTGCGTCGGTGCCGCTGAAGTAGAACTGCACGCTCCCCTGTATCATTGTCCACTGCGTCAACACTACGGTGCAGCTGAGCGACGAGGTGCCGTCGTGCATCGTGTAGTGGTCGGCTTGCGATTCGTCGATGGCCAGATTGAGCGCATACTGCTTCTTTACCTCCAGTCCTTTCACACCGATGGACAGCGTCTGCGAGGCTTCGCCTGCGGCGAAACTCACGCTCTCGGGCACTTGCAGAGCCTTTGCGCCTTCGCCCGTGGCTATGATGGGTACTGTGACGGCGGACTGCGTGTTGCTGCGCGACAGGGTCAGTTCGATGGTTTCATCCTCCGGCGACAGCACGAAGGTTGAGGCGTTCTTACTGTCGAAGTAAGCTCCTACGGCTCCCGCTGCGGTAGGTTCGCCGGGCGTGTAGTTGTCGTCGTCGCTGCTGCATGACGCCAACGTGAAGGCAAGGCACACACCGAGCATGCCTGCCGTGTATCTCAAAAAAGAAAACTTCTTCATCTTTTTTTACTGTTTAAATGTTTAATCAATCGCATTTGTCTTGGCTTGCACCACGCCGGAGAGGTCGGGGTTCAGTATCACTGCCTGGTTTTGGTCGCGCTCGTAGTCGTAGATGTAATAGTTGAGCCATGGAGCGACGTATCCGGCTATGGAGTTGAGTTGGTAAGAGTCCGGATAGTTGGAGCCGTAGTAGTAGCGTTGTATGCCGAGGGCCAGACGTTTGTTGTCGAAGTAGGTGAGACCCTCGCCCCAGAACTCTACGCGCTTCTGCTGCATCAGCTCCAAGGTGAACATTTTCATGGTCGTCGCTTCGCATTTGTAGCTGCCGTCGGTGTAGCGGCAACTGTTCATGAAATATTCCAGCGTAGCCGCACCGGTAGCTATGCCGTTGACGTGTGCAGCGGCTTCGACTGCGATGAAGTACATCTCTTCGATGCGCATCAGCGGTATGTCGCAGAGCATAGCCACGTTGTAGTCGCTCTGCTCGCCGCCGTTGAGGCGGAACTTCAGACTTGTGTATGCCGGCAGTGTAGCCCATTGCTTATCTCTGAGGATGGTGCTGTATCCTTCGGGCACGGCCTTGGCATAGGCATCCTGCGGGTCCACCCAGCTCTTCTTGCGCCAGTCGCTGTTGCCGATGTTGCTGTAGAGGTTGGCGTCGATAGCCCGGTATGAGTCGTAGTTCTGACCCCATGAGAGGGTAGTGCTCTCTGGGCTCATCCAGCAGAGCCACGAGAACCACCAGGCGCTGAGCATCTCCTTGCTGCGCATGGAAGCGGCCCACATCCAAGCGTTGTTGGCGGTGTTGAAGCCAGTCTTGGTATCGTTCCACTGGTCTTTTGTCAGCGGAGTGTATCCGGGGAAGTTGATGGCTCTCTGGGCATCCCCCAGCGCATTGGCGTAGCAGTCGTCGGCGGTGCTGATGTCGACAGCGTCGTATCCGTCGTTGTCGCTCTTGTGTTGCATGAAGGTGGCGAGGTCGTCGGCGCTCTTTTCGAAACGTGTGGCCATCTCCAGCCACAGGCGGGCCTTCAGTCCGTAGATTACGCTCACGTCCGGCATCTGCTTTGAGCTGCGCACGTAGTCGGCCAACAGGGTCTCGGCAAGGTTCAGGTCGCTCATGATGAAGCGGTACATCGTGTAGAACGGTGCGCGCGGATTGTTTCTTGCCTCGTCTATGGTGGTCTTCTCCGTCACGATGGGCACGGTGAGTCCCATCACGTCGGTGGCCTTTGCGTCCAGGCTTTCGAAGCCCGTGGTGCGGTATTCGAACATGCGGGCCAGGTCCATGTAGGCCATTGCGCGGTAAGCCAGTGCCATGCCGCCGTACTCCTTGTAGTCGGACTCTGTGTTGGCGTAGTGCTCTATGATCTTGTTGGCGTTGCTCACCAGCTTATAGTAGTACGAGAAGGTGTAGAGGGTGGTGTAGCTCAGATAGGTGCCGTCGGCTATCCAGCTCAGGTAGTCCCATGACGAGCCGTCGTCGTAGATGCCCGTGACAGGCATGTCGCCGCCCAGGATGTCGCGAATCACCATCTGACAGGGGTATCCCCAGTCGTAAGCCACTTGGTCGCCGTTGTAGGTGAACTGGTCCACCATCAGTGCGTTGAGTCCGTTCACCAGGCTCTGGGCTGCGGTGGACGATTCCTCTATCTGCTGGTCGGTGGCATAGTCGGTAGGCATCTCCTCGTCGATGCAGCTTTGCATCAGGGGCATCGAGGCGGCCCATATCATCATCGGCACAATGGCCGTTTTCATTAGTTTCTTCTTCATAGTCGTTTCTCCTTATTGTTAGATTAGAACTGGAGTGTAATGCCGCCGGAAATGGTGCGTGTGAACGAATAGTTCTCCGTGCCCGGCTGTCCGGTGGAGCTGGTGCGCGGGTCGAGTCCCTGGCGCTTGGTCCAGAGCCATACGTTGTCGGCGGTGGCGTAGATGCGCACCTTGCCAAGTCCCCAGCGGTTGGTGAGTGTGCTCGGCAGTGTGTAGCCCAGGCTGATGTTCTGCAGGCTGAGCCAGCTGCCGTCGGTGAGGAAGCGGTCGGATGCGCCGTTGCTGTCATCGTCGCCGAACTGCAGGCGGGGTATGTTGGAGGTGGCGTTCTCCTCGGACCATGCGTTGAGCAGGTCCTTGTGGAAGTTGTAACCCACCGTGGAGCTGCTGGGGCTTGCCATCAGGTTCTTGTAGCCATAGTCGAACACCTTGCCGCCGATGGAGTAGGAGAAGCTCACGCCCAGGTCGATGCCTTTCCATGCGAGGGTGGTGCCGAAGCCGCCGTAGAGGTCGGGTGTGGGGTCGCCGCAGTGGTAATAGGTGGCATATTCGTAGGAGGTCGTGGTGCCGAGGTTGCCGTCGGCATCGGTCACGTACCACATCGACTGTCCGTCCTCCGCCACGCCGGCATATTTGGGCAGGCGCCAGCTGTAGATGGGCAGGCCTTCGCCGTAGAAGTTGAAGCTCGACACGTAGCCTCCGTGTCCGTCCAGTGTGGCGTTTTTGTTCTGCGGGTTCAGCTTCACGATTTCGTTGCGGTAGTGTGTGGCGTTGAGGTTGACGTTCCAGGTCAGGTCCTTCGTGCGTATGACGTCGTAGCCCAGAGCCACCTCTATGCCCTTGTTCACCATGTCGCCCACGTTCTCGTAGCGACCGTCGTAGCCGTACGATTTCGGGAAGTAGACGTAGCTCAGCATGTCGGTGGTCTTGCGGTAGAAGTATTCGATGCTACCTGTCAGCCGGTTGCCCAGCATGGCAAACTCCACGCCGGCGTTCACGTTGGTGTTGGTCTCCCACGTGATGTCGGGGTTTCCTTTGGAGGACACGGTGATGGCGGTCTCTCCGTTGCTGTTGCGTATCTCGTAGAGGTCCATGTATCGGTTGTTGCCGATACCGTCGTTGCCCTGCTGTCCGAAGGACACCTTCAGTTTCAGCATGTCGAGCCATTTCTTCGAGCTCTCCATCCACGTTTCTTTGGAGATGATCCATGCGCCGCCGAAGCTGTAGAAGTCGCCCCAGCGGTTGTCCGGATGGAAGCGCGAGGAGGCGTCGCGTCGGTATGACAGCTGTCCGTAGTATTTGCCGTCGTAGTCGTACATGCCGCGGAAGAAGTAGCCCTCGGTGTTGTATTTGCTTTGGCTGGATGTGCCTGAGTTTTCCTTGATGGCACCGCTCAGCTCCTGGTTGTCGTAGAAGCTGTACAAGCCCGTGCGCGAGGCGTCGATATCCTCCACTGTGGACTGGTTGCTCTCGTGACCCAAGAGCAGCGTCATGTTGTGGTTGCCGAAGCTGTGCGTGTAGTTCACCAGCTGCTGCAGGTTGTAGGCGTAGGAGCGGTAGTGGTATTTGCGCACGTAACCTCCGGGATTGTTGCTTGCGCTCTGTCCGTAGAAAGGTTGTGTGGTGTTGGTGTAGCGGTATTCATAGTCGCTCACCGTGCCGTTGAGTGTTATCTTCAGTCCCTTGACGAAGGTAGGGGTGATGTCGGCGAAACCTGTCAGCGAGAAGGAGTTTGTCACCATGTTGTCGGTCTGTATGCGGTCGTCCTTCAGCGGGTTGACGTCCTTGAGCACCATGGGACGGATGAGCCCTGCGTTGGAGCCGTCGCCATAGTCGTACATCTGTCCGTTGGCGTCGGTCATGATGTTGCCCTGTCCGTCGCGAATGTAGAGCGGATAGATGGGTGCGATGCGGTTGACGGCGTAGAACACGTTGTAGCCCGACGAGCTGTTGGCCATATCGCTCACCGTGTGCGCGTAGTTCACGTTGCTGCCTATCTTCAGCCATTCGTTGGCCTTCATGGTGGCTTTCAGTCGGGCGGTGTAGCGTTCCATGCCCGAGCCGTAGGCGATTCCGGGCTCGTCGAGGTAACCCAGCGAGGTGTAGATTTGTGCCGCGTCGTTGCCGCCGTTCACGCTGACGTTGTACTCCTGTCGCAGTGTGGTGCGCATGGCTTCGTCGAGCCAGTCGTCGGGGGTGATGGTGTACTGTTTTCCTTTGTAGGTCATCACGTTGCCCAGTTTGGCATTGGGGTTCAGCTTGCCGTTGTCGCCGATGAGGTATTGTCCTTCGGGCACCGTGTAGCAATTGTATCCCAGTCCGCCTACCGAGGCGCTGTTGCCCGTGATGGTGCTGTTGGCGTTGGTGTGTGCGGCGTAGGTGGTCATGCCGTTGGCAATGTTCTTGCGGTAGACGGCAGCGTACTGCATCTCGTAGTACTGTCCCGGGTCGGTTATCATGTCATACTCCTGTGAGGCGCGGCTCACTGAGCCCCATTTTGCGTCGAGGGTGATGATGGTCTTGCCTTTTTGCGGGTTCTTCGTCGTCACCATGATGACGCCGTTGGCACCTCGCGAGCCGTAGAGGGCTGTGCTGGCCGCGTCCTTCAGTACGGATATGGAGGCCACGTCATTGGGGTTGATGTCCGTCCACGATCCTGCGAAGGGTGCGCCGTCCACCACGATGAGCGGTTCCACTTCGGCGTTGATGGAGCTGATGCCTCGGATGAGGAAGGTAGGCGTTGACGATGGGTCGCCCGACGTCTTGTACATCTGCAGACCTGCCACCTGTCCGCTCAGTGCTTCGGCCACGTTGTTGACGGGCCTCAGGGAGATGTCGTCGGCGTTCACCACTCCGGCCGATCCGGTGAAGGATGACTTCTTCTGTTCGCCGAAGGCCACCACTATCACCTCGTCCAGGTTGATGTTCTCCGGCTGCAGGCTGATTTTCATGTTGGGCGCTGCCTTCAGTGTCTGTGTGCCCATGCCCAGGAAGTTGATTACGATGATGTCTCCCCGTTTGGCTTTGGGGAGGGTGAAGTTGCCGTCGATGTCGGTCACTGTACCTGCTTTGGAACCCTTCAGCTGAATTTGGGCGCCCATTACAGGTTCTCCGTTTTCGTCCACGACTTTTCCTCCGACCGTTCCGGTCGTTTGTGCTGTCATGTGTCCCACAAATGCGACCACCAGCATCAGAGTCGATAAAAACTTATGTTTCATAATCTCATGTATGTAAGTTATTCTTTGTCCGTTTCCGCATCTACATGAGCCCCGGTTTGGGTGCGTTCCGGTTCTCTTTCCTTTAGCGTGTCCTTTGGCACAGATGATTCTCCCTTTTGTGCGCAGTCTCTCTTATCTTGTTTACACTCCGCTTCCGTTCTTTTTAGAAGCCTTTCATTTTGCCATCTCCGCTAATCATTTGCAAAGTTAATAATTATTTCGTGTGTCGCCAAATATTTCGGCGGATAAATGCGTGGGGAGTGCATCATTTATGTTAATGACAAATGACCTGCAAGACTCTCCCGAAGACGTTCTTTCGGAGTCTGTGCGTCCCGAGGCGAAAAACGAAGAGTGTGGCAGCCGAAATGGCTTTCTCCCGGAGCCGCCCCAAAGACAGAAAGCCGGAGATGCGAAGAGACTTCTTCGAAGCCGTACAGTCCGACAGACGAGGTGGAACAAAACCGTTTTGTGTCGGAGAAGGAAGGTGATGAGAACCTCCTCCAAAACCAT
>CAVINS010000043.1:0-29596 GCA_963643925.1 Bacteroidaceae bacterium | reverse complement strand
TACGGTTTCGGTGCCACGATGGTCACTATCCGATAAATTGCAACCCATATAAATGCCCGCCATGTTGCGGGCATTCTCATTTCCTATAGATTATTGATTTAATCCTACACCTATATATATTATGGTGTAAAGGATGGCATCTGATGATGCTAAAATATAGGGTCGGGAGTTGTTTGGCAATTGTCAAACACGTGTACGGCAATTGTCAAACACGTGTACGGCAGTTGCCGTACACCGAAACACATGCTGTTATCGCATCATGACATCGGTATTCTGCAGGGTTTTCAAGCGGTGACGTTCACTCATACAAACAGACATCTGAGCGATAAGTAACTTAGAAAATTTGGTTTCATAACAAGATAGTGACATATTTGCACCTTGGAAAGTGCAGATGCTTACGTTATTTGCACTTTCCAAGGTGCAAATAGCGAATAACAAGAAGGATACTTTACTGACAAACGCAGGTGCCACTATAGCACTAAAGCCATCAGCCGGCTCTACTCCTCTATTAAGTACACAGGACCGAAGATGCCGGAGGGAACCAAGGGGTCGTCGGGTTTGGCGATGAGGGGACAGGCGCAGGTGATGCGTTGCGACTCGGGCAGGGAGGCATCGCCAATCATACGGTTCATCAACGAGTTGGCCACTTCTATCTGCAGGATGTTGTTGCCTTGCTGCAAGTATCCGGTCAACTCAAGGCGCCAGGGCGAACACCACACGGTACCGACAGGCTTGCCATTCAACGTGACACGGGCGACAGACTCCAGACGACTGAACTGAAGGAACTGACGTTTCGACCGGGACAGTGAATCCGCACAGAATGTATGACGGTAAACCGCCGTGCCCGAATAATAACGTATGCGGGCATCGGCAGACTGTGACCAGTCTGTCAGCTCCGTCGTCATCACCTGTCCGGGGCCTCCCAAGGATGTGGAGTAATCGATGAGCCACTCGCCAGCCAACTCTTGCCGCCTCTTTGGTGCATCCCAGGTGAGCGAAGGAAGAGTCTCGGTAAACACGTCGTGATCGTGCATCACGATGACGTAGGACTCGCGAGGTTGCATGTGGAGCTCAACGGAAAGCCGTCGCCCATCCGAGATTCGGGTGGAGGGAATAATGCAACGCTTTCCTGTCACAGGATTCCACAATTCGGCTACGTCCTTGGTGGTGCGGAACCGGAAAGTATGGGTGAGCGGTGTATCCTCGTGGTTGTCGACGAAGTAGATGTCGCCGTCCCGGAGGTGCCGGTGAGCGAAGAAGCACTTGCGTCCAGCGGGCATATCCACATCGGGCAACAGACCGATCTCCTCAAAGACTTCCTCCAAGGGCATACCCCAATAGACCGTTCCTTTTCCGCAGGTATTGATGCCCGAGTCCGTGGGTTCAGCTCCCCATAAGTCATCGGCAAGCTGCCGGAACTCGTCCTTGCAACCCTTGTCCTTCAGTGGCCCGCACCAAAGAGGGCGAGGACCATATATCGCCAGTCCGTCCTCCACCATCCCGGCAATCTTGCGCAAGGCTTCCAGCGTCATCTCTCCGGTCGCTGGCAGTATCATCAACTCATAGGCAAGTCCGTTGGGCAGGCATACATTGCCATGCCTCATCCGCATGCGCGTCAGCAGAGCATCGGTGGTGAACACATCGTAGTCGTACCCAGCAGGTATCGACGGCAAGCGATGGGTCAAGATCTTCACCGGAGCATTCTCTCCCAGATATACACAGATGTCCACCACCGGAACTCCTTGACGCATCAGATAGGAGCAACGCGCCTGATAGTCCCAGAAGTCGCGGCTGTAGGGCCAAAGGGTATTGTTGCGGTTGAGGCAGTATTGACGTCCGCCAGCCGTATTGCCGGGTATGCGGTCGGTCCACGGCTGGGCAGCGGAGGCGCAGACCACAAACTCGTTCAGTCCATAGCAATAGGCATAGTCGGCCAGTTGTTTCATGTAGGCCAACGAGTGGCTATACTTGGCATCGGTGAACGCCTCGCCGGAAGCGATGGTTTTGCCATAGACGTGAGCCGCGGAGGAACTCTCCTTGATGTCGTAGTTACCATCGGGATGCATAGCCCAAAACTCGCCTTGAGGTTTCATCACCCGTCCTTTTGCCTGCAGCTGGTCAGCCACCATACAGAGGGCATTGCCTGTGGCTTGTGCCGTGAAAGTCAACCCCCGGCTGCGACAGAGGCTGTCGAACACTGCATAATGGTTGTCCGACACCAGGTCGGCTATGGTACGGCGCACATCGTACAGCACTCCGTCGGACTCTTCGGCAGTGTTGACCACATAGCCGGCCATCACCGGCATCCATTTCAGCAGGTCGTACCCACGCAGACGGGCGAAGCTCCGCTCGAAGCCAGGGGTCCAATTCTGCGAGCCGGCCTCGTTGCTGTCCATAGCCACGCCGTGCAACACACCTCCGTGCGCCTTGATGGAGTCGGCTATCACGGCGGCATAGTGGTTCCACTGCACCTTGGCGGCTTCGGCAGAGAGCTTGTCACACTCCAGTCCCATCAGATTCTGCCGGCCGTGTTTGGTACGGGTGCCGATGGGTATGTGCACGAAACGCATCACCAGCCACTGGCCCGCAGGTGCCTGCCAACGGAGCTTGCCGTTGACCGTATCTACGCATGCGGACAAATCAACGAGTTGCTTGGCATCTATCAGTTCCTCCTTATCATATAGGGGGGTGCGGTCTTTCGCTATGTATTCGGAGTAGAGCCCCGCTTTCTCTTCCCATTGGTCCACACAGGCACGGGCCGACAGCACGATGTTGCCTATCTGCAAGTCGCGCCGAGCTTCGCCCGCCTCGAGCCAGTCGTGGAAATGCAGACGGTAATAGCGGCCCCTCGCGGTAGGAAATGCCAAGGTCTTCTGTTTCCAACTGGAGTGAGCCTTGTATACGGGCTTCAGTTGGCACACCGTGCGGTAATGGATGCCATCGTCAGAGACTTCCAGTTCGCCCAAGTCGGGCAACACCCGATAACCCGTACCCACAAAGGTGTCCGACGGAGGAGCGGGCACATTGGTGGCACTCGTTGTGGCCTTTCCGCGCGGACGGGTGCTATAGGTGATGCTGCGTGACGTAAACTCCTCACCGAAATCGAGGGTGATAATGATGGGGCCGTCTTCCTTCTGCTGGGGTATGACAGGCAACTTCGTGCTATCCACGAAGCAGACACCCGCATCGAATCCCTTCACGTTGGTGGAGACGACAGGTCGCACTCTTCTGCTGTCAGCGCCCGTCTCTTTGGTATATGGAAGAGCTATCAGAGCCACATCATGGTAATGTTCGGCATCGACGGATGGTAAGGGAATGTCTATCGATTCGCCGCCGGAGACTAGCGTATCCGCACAGGCGAGGCGTTGCATCCCCAGGTCGGGAGTTATCCACGGCCCGCCGGCAACGTATCCATTGGAGATATGCACCTCGAAAGTCAATCCGAGGCGTTTGGCTTCCTTCGAGGCAAAGAGCAAGGCGCGCCACCACTCGGGCGAGAAGGCATCGCACGCCCTCTCACCACTCCCGTGCACCTGGTCATAGTATACCACTCCGCCTACGCCAGCCTTTTTAAAAGCTTCCAGGTCTGCCGTGATACCTTCGGCGGTGCTCTCCGTCTCTCCGTGGAACCACCATACCTTGGTGCGTGCAGAGTCCTGCGGATTGGAGAAGCCATACCAAGCCTTTATTATATCATCTTTTGATGACGACTTCGACCGACAGCCGGCAACGATGCCCAACAGCATCAGCGCCATCATCAATGTACCTATTCTACCCTTATTCATTTCGCCTTCTGATTAATCCGAAGGCAAAAGTAGACAAAATAATGAGATAGCGCACGTTCGCGTGCATAATTATGCCAGCGTACACTCGTGCGGGAGTCTACATAGGCTTCTTTTTCAGCAATGTGATGGGTACGAGCGTACCATTCTCTATGCGATAGAGGCGTTGGTTGGTAGTGGGGGAAGTGAGGCCACCCAGCTGTTCGATATAGGGGCCCAGTTTCAGATAGTCGAGCCAATCGGCACGGAAGTCTTGTGGAAGGGTCTGCTTGCCAGAGTACCAGGCGACCTTCACGTCGGGAAACTGTCGATGAAGGAGTCGAGCGAGTCTGCCCACCTCCTCGGGTTCGCCATCGCCGCCCATGAAACAGACACAGGTGACGGCGGGTACATACGTACGGACAAGGTCTGTCAGGAAACTGTCCGCGACCTCCTCTCCCTTGTCCTCCCACAACCAAGGGCTATGGCAGCCCTTGCAGTGGATGGGACAATTGGAGATGTTGAGGGCCAACGTCACCTCATCGGGTATCTCCTGACAGACGATGTCGTAACTATAGCATTTTAGCATTTTATCTCTCCGTGCTCCTTGGCGTAGTAACGACGGGCAGCCTCTTGCTGACGGGCAGCGGAGAAGTTGCTGATACGTTTCATGTAGCCGATGATACGCGTCAGATAATCGAGGTTCTCGCCACCGCACTTCGGACATTTGTGCAAGTATTGCTTCGTGATGTGTCCGCAGTCGTTGCAGATGGTGTTGGGGATGTTGAAGGTGAAGTAGTTGCAACCTTCCACAGCAGCCACACGCAGCAGCTGGCGATACTGTTTCTTGGACAGATGTTCCTCCAGGTTGAGGTGGAGCGCAGAGCCACCCGTCAGGTGCTCGATGTACTTACGGCCATGGAGGCGGAACTTGTCGATGATGTTCTTCGAGTGGTCCTCCACGATGTAGAAGTAACTGTTGTAGCAGTCACGCGGCACGGCGTATCCGTCCTCCTTGTCCCACTTCGCATGTTTCACACCCACGTTCTCGGCAGGAATCATCTCGCAGTTGAACAGGGTGTCCTTGGTACGATAGCGTCGGTTATACTCTTCTATCAAACCCAGCACCTGTTGCACGTACTCCACATACTTGGGATTGTCGCTGATTTCTATACCCAGGAACTCGGCAGATTCCACCAGTCCGTTGATGCCCACCGTCAAGTACTGACGGCCGATGTTGATGTAGCCGGCATCGAAAAGAGGCAGCATGCCGTTGCGCTGCAGTCTCTTCAGGTTCTCGTCGTAAGCCAGCTGCACTTTGTGTACGAGGTCCACCACTTCGGCGAGGAACGACAGGTAGTCCATTCCGTTGTTGACAGCATACTGCACACAGCGGTTCAAGTTGATGGTGAGCACACTCTTCGATCCAGTGGACACACCACCGGCACCCAAGGTATAGCTGAACCCATTGTCCTGTATCTCGTTGCGCAGACGGCAGCACGATGCCAACGAGTCTGCGTTGTCGCTCATATAAGTAAAGAAGGAGTGGCCCTCGGCATACATCTCGGCAGTGAAATCGCCCCACTCCTCGTCCTTCACGTCATTGTTCTCGGTCAGCAGGGCCATGGTCTCCACGGGGAAGGTCAACGGAGTCTTCAGTCGCTCGGCATTGAACCACTTCATGAATCGCTTCTGCAACCACGACAAGGAGTCCCAGTCGGGCTTCTCGCCATCGGGGAAGACGAACTCGCCGAAGAGGCTCTCGAAGTATGGACGGTCGTAGTAGGAGATGTTCCAGAACACGGCCTGGAAGTTGCGCGCTCCCGTAGGCTGGTTGATGGAGTAGACAATCTGCTCGAAGCAGTCGGTGATGACCTTGTCTATCGTGCGGCGTTTCAGCGAGAGGTCCACCACCTCGTCGGCGCGTTTGTAGTAGTCGTTGCCATACTCCTTGCCGATGAAGTAGTTCATGTACATCAGGAACTCTGGTGTGGCACATGCGCCACTCAGCATACTGGAGACGATGAACACCAGGTTGACGAACCCGCCGCAGAAGGACTTCAGATTGGTCGGTCGGGACGAGTTGCCGCCTATTGAGAGGGTGCCGTTGAGCAACCATGGGTACATGGTGATGCTGGCGCAATAGTTGGCCAGGCTCGTCTCGTCGTTCTTGTAGACGAAGTGATTGTTGAGCATACGCATGTACTTGTCGGAGAACTCCTTGCCATACATTTCTTTCATGCGGTCGGTGAGCAAGCGACGGTTCAGGCGGATGAAGCCCGACTTCGGCAGCTCGCCTATCAGCGTGGCGATGTTCTTGCGCTCCACATTGGCGTTGGAGTCATACTTGCTGCCGGTGGCAGGGTTCTCGGCCTTGCAGTAGCTTATCAAGAAGTCGAGGCGATCGCGTATCTCGCGGTCCTCGGTGTGGCTTTGACGATAGAGCATGTATGACTTCGCCACGGCAAAGTAGCGCTCTGACATCAGTGCTGCCTCCACCTGGTTCTGAATCTCTTCTACACTCATGCCATTGTTGATACGCAGATGCGACAAGATGTTGGTCAAATCCTCCTCGGTAGCGAACGCTCCTACGGACAAGAAAGCCTTGCGTATGGCATTCTTTATCTTCTCGACAGAAAACAATCTACGTTTCCCGTCACGCTTCACAATGATAGTTTCTGCACTACTCATAGTTGTTGTTTTATCTATTATTATATGTTACATTTTCACCAATTCCACCATAGGATTCCTATCCATACGGGGACACACGGAAGGGGGTCCGGTTAGTAGCCGCAAAGGTAACTAAGTTTTGGTCACCGCCAAACGAGACATGCAAAATAATGACACTTGAAACGTGATTTAGAATGCAAAGTTTTCCAAAACTAGATAAGCGATGCCTGATACTCAGCACATTACGAGACAGAGCTTGCGAAAAAGTTTTCCAAAATAAAAATCTGTTCTAAATTATAGCTACATATAATGTGAGATTGTTACCCGCATTAAGCCCTGTAGTAGAGAAGATTTCGGCGGGTTTTGTAACAAGATTGCAACATCTATGACACCACATTATAACATAGCCTTGGACCTTTGCAGCCAAAATAATTAGGCGTATAGGTCAATAATTAACGCTACAACAAATGGAAGCAATTTATTTAGGTATTGTCATTTCCCTGTTCGTGCTGGCCGTGTTCGACCTCTCCGTGGGAGTGAGCAACGACGCGGTAAACTTCCTCAACTCCGCCATTGGAGCCAAGGCAGCCACGTTCAAGACGATCATCATCATTGCCGCCGTGGGAGTGTTCTGCGGAGCGGCCATGAGTAATGGTATGATGGAGATAGCCCGTCACGGCATCTTCCGTCCCGAGCAGTTCTACTTCAACGAGCCGATGTACATCTTCCTGGCCATCATGGTGACGGATATCGTGTTGTTGAATGTCTTCAACTCACTGGGTATGCCCACCTCCACCACCATATCAATGGTGTTCGAGTTGCCGGGTGCGACGTTCGCACTTACACTTTCCAAGATTGTGGCCGACAGTTCGCTAAGCATTGCCGACCCGATGAACACCGAGAAGGGCTCTTACACCGGTTCTGTCAACAATAAGGGCTCTTCCGTTAAATGCATAGATAAAACACAAAAATAAAAGGGTTATATAGCAAAAATAAAGCTGGCATTATATATCTTTGTAGTGACCAAACCCAAAGAAATATGAATGCCAGCATAACGCATAAAGCCTTTGGCATATCCTTGCAAGAATGTTTGGATATGCGTTGCGAAAGTAATCAAATAGTTTTGAATATCCACACTCCAGCCGAAAAACTTTGTTGTCCGGAGTGTGGAAGCCATAACGTGGTGCGGGATGGTTATACAAACCGGCGCTTTGCAAGTGTGCCATTAGGCTGCTCAAAGACCTATGTGGAAATGAAGGTCCAGCGTGTCAAATGTTCGGACTGTGGTTGCATAAAGCAGGAGGGGATTGATTTCGTCAAGGGTAAGCGGAGACACACAATAGCTTTTGCCAATATGGTAATAGACTTGTCGCGCTTCGCTACCATACAGGATATAGCATGGTTTCTGGACGTCTCTTGGGACATGGTGCGTAACATACAAATGGAGTTTTTGCAAAAAGAGTATGGCAATCCAGACCTTTCCAATCTTAAATACATCTCCATAGATGAGTTCGCGACCCATAAAGGACAGGTTTACAAGACTATAGTTGTTGATTTGGAGACTGGCCGTATTGTTTATGTCGGTGACGGAAACGGCAAGGCTTCGCTAGAAGGCTTCTGGAAGAAGCTAGGCGACAGGAAAAATGACATAAAGGCTGTATGCACGGACTTGTCTTCCGCTTATACTGGAGCAGTTACAGAAAACATCCCCAATGCATCACTTGTGGTAGACCATTTTCATGTGGTAAAGCTTATGAATGAAAGGGTTGACCAACTCCGTCGGCAACTGTGGCATGCCGAAAAAGACGTGAACAAACGGAAGGTCATTAAGGGAACCCGCTGGATGCTGCTTAGAAAGCGGAACCGCGATATCCTCAAGGCATTCTACGGCACCTTCAAGGCCGCCGATGCGGACCTGCAATTCGTCTTCCTCACAGGCGTGACCAAATTCTCCCAAGTGAGCGTATTCAGCGGATACAACCAACCACGTGACATCAGCATGGAACCTATGTTCGATACGTTATGCGGCATCTCCGAAGAAGAGATGGAACACTATTTCGCAATGCCCATCCAGCAAATGGCTTCCCGTTTCAATTGCTCATACGATGAGATGAAAGCGACTCTGAAGAAACGGTATGACGGCTATCATTTCTCGGAACGGATGGTTGGCGTGTACAATCCATTCAGCCTGTTGAACGCTCTAGCCTCCCAACGTTTGGGTGACTACTGGTTCAAGACGGGCACACCCACATATCTGGTGCGTCTGTTGGAACACTTCAGACAAACCATGGACGAATTGACCTCGGATTACTACGAGGAGAAAGAGTTTGCGGACTATAAGGCTGACGTGGAACGTCCTCTGCCAATGATTTATCAAAGCGGATACCTCACAATAAAGGACTACAAACCACTGACACAGAGGTTCCGCCTCGACTACCCTAACGACGAGGTGAAGAGCGGTTTCGTCTCCATCCTGGCAAACAGCTACATGAAGACCACCAAAAGCGTGGACTCGTGGGTAGGGAAAGCCGTGGATATGCTTGACGAGGGACGTTTGGACGACTTCCGCAAACACATCACGTCATTCTTTGCCGGCATCCCCTATTCCTTACGTAGGAAGAATACCGAAGAGGAACAAGAGCGCGATTTCCACTATACGTTCTACTTGATTCTACGCCTGCTGAGTACCCACCTAGTCTACGTGGAGAAGCAACAAAGCCAGGGGCGTGTGGACTGCGTGGTAGAAGCGAACAACTATGTCTACATCTTCGAGTTCAAGCTGAACGGCACCGCCGAGGAGGCCCTCCAGCAAATACGGGAAAAAGGCTATGCCAACGAGTACAAAGCCGATGCCCGCAAGCTCTACAAGGTCGGCATCAGTTTCTCCTCCACCACCGGTACCGTGGACAGTTGGGCAGTGGAGGAGTGACACTAGCGGGTTGAGGGGTCTGCCCATTAGGCCCGCAAGTATCTTTTAAACTGAACTTGTTATGATAACCATTGCCATACCATATGGCGACGATAATTCCGTCTGCACCGATGATGACGCACAAGTGAAAGAGTAATTCATCTCGGATATGAAGTGTACCGACTTTGATTTTCCTTACCATACGGGCATATAAATCATGATTTATTCATAAATTTGCCAACGATATTGACAACCCTGATTAAAAACAAAAACTGTAGAATCTATGAGACAGATAATCCTTACCACTGCCTTGGCAGCAGTCTCCTTACTGCCGGTCATGTCACAGAAGAACAACAATCCGTCCAGCGGCTACCCCATCACACCCGTTCCCTTCACATCGGTGAAGGTAGACGGCAACTCCTTCTGGGGACAGCGGCTGGAGACCTCACGCAAAGTCACTATCCCCTTGGCATTCAGCAAATGCGAGAGTGAAGGGAGATACAAGAATTTCGAGCGAGCCGTACACCCTAGCGAAGACTATGACGTCAGCAAGCTGATGCCATTCAGTTTCGACGATACCGACCCCTATAAGACTATCGAGGGGGCATCGTACATTCTACAGACCTACCCGGACAAGAAACTGAAAACCTACATCGACAGCGTGCTCAACATCATCGGTGCGGCACAGGAGGCTGACGGATACCTCTACACGGCACGCACACAGAACCCCAAACATCCACATCGTTGGGCAGGACCTACACGTTGGAGCAAGACGGAGGACCTGAGCCACGAACTCTATAACCTGGGCCACATGACCGAGGCTGCAGTAGCTCACTACCAAGCCACCGGCAGCCGCAAGTTTCTGAACATCGCCATCCGCTATGCAGACTGCGTAGTCCGTGAGGTGGGACCCGACGAAGGACAGGCTTGCGTAGTGCCCGGCCATCAGATAGCCGAGATGGGACTCTGCAAACTCTACTTGGCTACGGGCGACAAACGTTACCTCGACGAGGCCAAGTTCTTCCTCGACTACCGGGGCAAGACGACCATAAAGAACAACTACTCGCAGAGCCACCAACCCGTGGTTGAGCAGTCGGAGGCGGTGGGCCACGCCGTACGTGCAGCCTACATGTATGCCGGTATGGCCGATGTGGCAGCCCTCACGGGTGACACGGCCTACATCCATGCCATCGACCGCATCTGGGAGAATATCGTCAGCAAGAAACTCTACATCACTGGAGGTATAGGCGCCACGAGCCATGGCGAGGCTTTCGGAGCCAACTATGAGTTGCCCAACCTGACGGCGTACTGCGAGACGTGCGCCGCCATCGGCAATGTCTACGTCAACCATCGTCTCTTCCTGCTCCATGGCGAGAGCAAATATTACGACGTGCTGGAGCGCACGCTCTACAATGGCCTCATCAGTGGTGTGAGCCTCGACGGCGGCAGCTTCTACTACCCCAACCCGTTGGAGAGCACCGGTCAGCACGCACGTCAGCCCTGGTTCGGCTGTGCTTGCTGCCCCAGCAACATCTGCCGCTTTCTCCCCTCGTTGCCGGGCTACGTCTATGCAGTGAAGGACCGCAACGTCTATGTGAACCTCTTCCTCGACAACAGCGTCTCGCTCAGCGTTGCCGGCAAGAAGGTCAGCCTCGCGCAGGATACCCGCTATCCGTGGGACGGTGACATCGCCATCAACGTGGATGCCAACAAAGCTGGACAGTTTGCCATGAAGGTGCGTGTCCCTGGATGGCTCAAGGGACAGCCCGTTCCTTCGGACCTCTACGTCTATAGCGACAAACAGCAACCCTCGTACACCATCACCGTCAACGAACAGGCCGCAGAGGGTGAAATTACGGCCGACGGATACTTCACCATCGACCGCAAGTGGAAGAAGGGCGATCAGGTACGAGTGCATTTCGATATGCCTGTACGCACCATTGTAGCCAATAAGAATGTGGTTGCCGACAAGGATTGCGTCTCAGTGCAACGCGGTCCGTTGGTCTACTGTGCCGAATGGCCCGACAACAGCGGTACCGACCTCATGAGCATCCTCGTCAACCGACAGCCCACCTTCACCGAGGGACAACAGGCTTACGACGGCTTTATTGCCAACGACTATCGCGACGTGCTCACCCTCTACAAAGGTCAGCAACTGGTTACCTTGCAGACCAAGGCACAGACGTTGTCCTACAACAAGGAAGGCCAGCTGACCGTCCGCGATACCGACCTCACCCTCATCCCCTACTTCGCGTGGGCTCACCGTGGCAAGGGCAACATGAAGATATGGCTTCCGCAGGATGTGACAGCGGTTCGCCCCACGGCAACCGCTGCGACTAAATAAGACTATTGTATATACTGCGGAGCACATTTAGTGCTTTAAGGTTAATAAATTGTCATAAATGAGTGAAAGGTGGCTCGTGAGGAGTCGCCTTTTATTATGGAGTAATGGGCTGTGAGGATTCAGAGCAAAGCGGTACAGCAAATCAAGGCCATGCCAGCAATCGAGAGTATCGGCAGCAATCCCGTGCGTTCTCCTTCGTCGTCGAAGTAATCGCGAAGTTTCTTCATGGCCCGTTTCTTTTGGGTCTTCACGGTCAGCACAGAGAGGTTCATCTGTTCGGCTATCTCATCGTTGCTGTATCCGTCCAGATGGAGCAGAAAAATCTCACGGCAACGCTCCGGCAGTTTGTCTATCTCCTTGAATAGCAGCGTCAGCATCTGTTCATCCAGTTGCTCTTCCCATTCGGTGGTCTCCTCCGCGGTGAGCTCCACCTGCTCGGCATATCGATTCTCCATCTCTACCCGGCGTAGGTAGTCGATGGCGGCATTCTTCACGCTGGTAAACAGATAGCCTTCGGTCAGTTGGTTCGTGTCCACACCCTTCTCCCACATACGGGCGAAGAGTTCCTGCACGAGGTCCTCTGCCACATCGCGACGGGCTACCATCCCCGCGGCGAAATCCACGAGTTCGACGTGACGTTGTTCGTACATCTGTCTGAATTTGTCGCGCGCTTCACTGTATGTAGTATCCGAGTTTGTCATGCATTCCAATCCTCTCTCTGTAACATTGTCTTGCTATTAAGCGGCAAAAGTATGAAAATTGGAACAATATATTCCTTACTTTCAGAAAAAAGTTCATCTGTAGGCCGATTGCATACTCCCGAGCAAACTCCATCAGGCCACCAGACTTATAGTCTTCAGCCCTTGAAGGAGGAAGAGCGGGAATGGCGGAGCGGCAATCACCGTTCCTTGATGACTCCTTTGCGATAGGCGGTGAGCAGGTTGTAGAGGTCACAGATCTGGCGTTCCAGTTCCTTACCCTTGTCGGTGTCGCGCACCATCACACGCTTGCTGCTCAGTTCCACCAACTGGGTGGTGGAGATGATGTCCTTTCCATAGCGGATGGCCTCTTGGGCGGAGGTGAAGGGCTCGTGTTGCACGAGCTGCAAGCCGCGCGAATGATAGACCAGAGTATAGCCTGCAATGCCGGTCTCGGAATGGTACGGCTTGGAGAAGCCTCCGTCGATGACCAACAGTTTGCCGTTGGCCTTTATGGGGTTCTCGCCCTTCTTTGTCTTCACGGGGACATGGCCGCTGATGATATGTCGGTGCTCGCCGGTCACCTGGAACTCGTCGAGCATGCGGTCGCACATCTCCTCGCTGTCGCGCAGGGCATAGTAGTTGCCTTTCTCCTCAGTTTGCAGGGACTTGTCCTTCACGAAGTAGCGCTCGAAGGTTGCCATCTTCGACTTGTCGAACAGCGGAGAGTCTTTGCCGCACCACAGGTACCACATATAGTCGATGGCAAAGGCTTTGTCCTTCGACGGGTCGTCGTTGAACGCCAAGCGGGCGAGGTTGTCTATCTTATCGAGCAAGGCCTTGCCTTTGTAGGGTTTGCCCTGTATGAAGATCTCCTTCAGCGACCCGTCGGCATTGAGGGGTACGGAGGCATGGTAGAGGAGGTTGGAGTTCACCACCAGATACATGCTGCCGTGGGTATAGAGGCACTGGATGTGGCGTTTGAGTTTCTCGCTGAGGATGAACGAGCGGTGCATCTTCCTCACGATGTCCTGCTCCTCGTCGGTTAGTTTGGTCGGGTCCTTAGGATCTATAGTGGGGAAATAATTGTCGCACAGTTCATACTCGGCACCGTTGATGCGCAGTACACCCCGTTCATAGTCGATGAGGTCCAACAGGTTGCGGTCGGTCATGTCGAATTCGGGTCGGCGCTTGACGATGGCAGCCTCTAGCTTGAACTGTATCACGCTGATGGCCTTATGCATTTGGGCAATGAGCTTGCGGGTACGTTCGTTGTGAGTCTTGTCGTCCTCGTCCATCTTCGGATAGAACACGGTGCAGGGGTCGTCGCCGTAAGTGTCCATGGCAAAGGTGGCGAGCGGTAGCAGGTTGATGCCGTAGCCATCCTCCAGGGTAGCCAAGTTGCCATAACGCATGGCTATGCGCAGCACGTTGGCAATGCAGCTGTCGCAGCCGGCGGCAGCGCCCATCCACAGGATGTCGTGATTGCCCCACTGAATGTCCACATTGTGGTAGTTGCAGAGCAAGTCCATGATAAGGTGGGCCCCAGGTCCACGGTCGAAGATGTCGCCTATCACATGGAGTGAGTCGATGACCAACCGCTGGATAAGGTTACACATCGCCTCGATGAATTGGTCCGCCCGATGGGTGGCGATGATGGTCTGTATGATGACGTTCACGTAACCATGCTTATTGGGCTCCATGGAATTCTCGTGGAGCAGCTCCTGTATGATGTAGGAGAACTCCGTCGGCAAAGCTTTACGCACTTTCGAGCGGGTGTACTTCGAAGAGACACTGCGGCACACCTGTATGAGATGGTTAAGCGTGATGACGTACCAGTCCTCGAGGTCGTTCTCGGCAGACTTCACCAGTTCCAGTTTCTGCTTGGGGTAATATATTAAGGTACAGAGGTCTTTCTTTTCTGACTCACGCAGGGTATTGCCGAAGATTTCGTTGACTTTACGTTTCACGTCACCGGAGGCATTCTTCAACACATGCTGGAAAGCCTCGTACTCGCCGTGAAGGTCACTCATGAAATGCTCCGTTCCTTTGGGAAGGTTGAGTATCGCCTCCAGGTTGATGATTTCCGTGCTTGCCGCCGCAATAGTGGGAAACTGATTGCTCAGCAATTGGAGGTACTTCAGTTGCTGACTGATGGAGCAGTAGATGTTTGTCTTGTCGTTTTCCATAGTTTATTACTATTTGGATTGCAAAGATAGTGCAAATCGAATGCAAAGTATCAAGCTTGCTTGAATATTTACAATGTCCGTAGGGCAAAAGCCTTTTTACGCACCCGGTAGTAGGTGAACCACACCGCCGTACCGGTCACTATCCACGAGATGGGATAGACAGCCATCAACACTTCGTACGTGGGGTATTGGCGGGCAATGGTGTAGACCCACACCAGACGCAGCACACAGGTACCGAAGACGGTGAGCACGGTGGGTGTCATGGAGTGGCCCAGTCCGCGCATGGCGGCACCGCTTATCTCGTAGGAGCTGGCCATGAACTGAAAGCAGAGCACGTAGAACATGCGCACGGCAGCGTAGCCGGCCACTTCGGGGTTGTCCGTGAAGAGACTGATGAAGAAGGGATTCTGCCAGGTGATGAAGATGTTGAGCACACCGCAGCAGACCACACTGAGCACCATACCGATGCGGAAGATGCGACGGCAACGGTCCATCTCGCCAGCTCCGTAGTTCTGGCTGGTGAAGGTGACCGTAGCCTGCACGAAGGCACTCACCACAAAGTAGCAATAGTACTCGTAGTTGAGTTCCACCGCTGAACCGGCCACAGCTGCGGAACCGAATCCGTTGATGGCGGATTGTATGAATACGTTAGCGAAAGAGAACACCATGCCTTGCAGTCCCGCCGGCACACCGATGCGCAACATCTTCTGCAGCTCGGGCTTGGATATCTTGAACTCCTTCACGTGGATGCGGAAGGGATAGGACTCATGTTTGAGGATATAGACGATGATGGCGGCATTCACCGCATTGGAGACGGTGGTGGCGATGGCTACGCCCGCCACGCTCATATGGAAGACGATGACGAGGATAAGGTTGAGCACCGTATTGATGACGCCCGCCACCACGAGACTGTAGAGCGGCCGCTTGGTGTCGCCCATGCTACGCAGCACGGCAGCACCGAAGTTGAAGACCATGATGAAGGGCATTCCCAAAAAGTAGATGCGCAGGTAGAGACTTGCCAGGTCGATGACATCGTGAGGCGTGTCCATCAGTTCGAGGATGGGACGTGCCGCCAAGAGGCCCACCACCATGAGCAACAGTCCGCTGACGATGGCTATCACCCCCACCGTCTGCACCGACCGATAGACACCGGCATCGTCCTTCTGACCGATGTAATTGCCTATCACCACATTGGCACCTACCGACACCCCCACAAAAAGGTTGATGAGCAGACTGATGAGCGACCCATTGCTGCCCACAGCCGCCAAGGCCTGACTGCTGGCGAAGCGGCCCACCACGGCCACATCCACCGAGTTGAACAACTGTTGCAGGATGCTGCTTGCCGCCAACGGCAGGGCAAACATAAGCATTTTGCCCAACAAGCCGCCATGGAGCATGTCCATACGCACCGTTCCACGCGAGTTATCCTTCTTCATCTTCGTTCCGTTTTTTAATACCTATTATTATAATCAAGGCGCAAAGGTAGTGATAAGTTCCTTACCTGCCAAACGCCGACTACGTTGTAGCAAATCTGCGAAATACAGCACAAAACATATTAACAAACATAAATTTCCCGACTAAACGTTTGTAGTTTCAACACTTTTTCTCACCTTTGCCTATGATATGCAGAAGAAACTCCACATATTGGGTTATATGGCTGCTTGCCTCTTGTGTCTGTATCAGCTAATGGGCATGGGAACGCAGGTGATGGGTTGTTGTTCCGACATCCTCACACAGGTGACAGAGGAGTTGACTCTCCATGAACCGGACGTAATTAGCCAGCACGATGGCAAGGTGCGGACTGATGCCCACACAGACCGGGACAACAGCCACTTGTTGCCACCCCAGAGTTTCGCCCACATACCCATCTACAGTGTCCGCATTGCCAACCCGGTCAAGACATTGCGTTGCGGAATCAACACCTATTTTTTCAAGAGCAAAGAGGCGCACCTCGCCCGCGTAGCCAAGCACATAGAGACTACGGACAGACTACAAGTATCAAAGACCCCATCAGGTGCCACATCCTACGTCTTCGTACTGAGGCGTATCCTCATTTAGCGGCCTCCCCCCCCATTCTATATTCTTGCATCCACGCAGACAACACCTTGCGTGACACCGATTTATCTACCGAACAACGTGGCACGGATTGCCGAACGTGTACGGTACAAAGACAGACTACAATTACCTAAAAACCAAAAAGCTTAAACGAATTATGAACAATTCATTCTTTAGCCGGTTCGCACCGAAAGAGACTAAGTTCTTCCCCATGTTAGAACACCAAGCATTCGTCCTCACGCGCGCTGCAGAAGCCCTAGTGGAGAATATGTGCTACTACATGCCCTCGGAGCAGGCCGCCTCTTACAAAAAGATAAAAGAGATAGAGCACGAGGGCGACAAGCTCACCAACGTCATCCAGGACGAGCTGAGCAAGACCTTCATCACCCCGTTCGACCGGGAAGACATCCACAGCATCGCCGACGCGGTGGACGACGTGATAGACTGCATCAACAGTAGCGCCAAGCGCATCACCATCTACACCCCGCAGAGCATACCCGACGCTTGCAACGAACTGGCCAAACTGATAAAAGAGGACACCGACTGCATCCTGCAAGGCACGAAGGAGCTGCCCAAGTTCAAGCAAGACCCATCGGCACTGCGCAAATTGTGTACCAGGTTGCACGACATCGAGAGCGAGGCCGACGACATCTACGAGATGTTCACCAAGAAACTCTTTGAGGAGGAGAAGGACTGCATCGAACTGATAAAGAAGAAGGAGATAATCTACGAGCTGGAACGCACCACCGACGCCGCGGAACGCGTAGGCAAGCTTTTCAGCGGGTTGATTGTAAAATACGCATAACGACGACACATGGAATTACTCATTCTAATCATTGCACTCTCGCTGATCTTTGACTTCATTAACGGATTCCACGACGCTGCAAACTCCATCGCCACCATCGTCTCCACCAAGGTACTGACACCTTTCCAGGCAGTCATCTGGGCGGCAGCGTTCAATTTCGTGGCATTTTTCATCGCCAAGTACATCATCGGCGACTTCGGAATAGCCAACACCGTATCAAAAACCGTGGCAGAACCTTTCATCACATTGCCCATCATCCTGGCGGGTGTGATAGCCGCCATCGCATGGAACCTGTTCACCTGGTGGAAGGGAATCCCCTCGTCCTCGTCGCACACGCTGATTGGCGGTTTCGCCGGAGCGGCAGTGATGGCGCATGGTTTTCAGGCCATCCAGTTGAGCATCATTCTGAAGATTGCCGCCTTCATCTTCCTAGCGCCCCTCATCGGTATGGTCATCGCCTTCGGTTTCACCCTGTTGGTGCTCTACGGTTGCCGGTACGTGAAGCCGCATACGGCAGAGGTGTGGTTCAAGCACCTGCAGCTGGTCTCGTCCGCCCTCTTCAGTATCGGACACGGACTGAACGACTCGCAGAAGGTGATGGGCATCATCGCCGCCGCCTTGATAGCTTCCCAATCCGAGGGGATAAGCCTAGGCATTCAGAGCACGAGCGACCTGCCGGCCTGGGTAGCATTCTCTTGCTTCACCGCCATCTCGCTGGGCACCATGTCCGGTGGTTGGAAGATTGTGAAGACCATGGGTACACGCATCACCAAGGTGACACCACTCGAGGGCGTGATAGCCGAGACATCCGGTGCTTTTACGCTTTACCTGACTGAAATACTAAAAATACCTGTCAGCACCACGCACACCATATCGGGTGCCATCATCGGAGTGGGCGCCACCAAACGGCTGTCTGCCGTGCGGTGGGGCATCACCAAAGAGCTGATGACCGCATGGATACTGACGATTCCCGTCAGCGCCGTGGTGGCTGCCGTCATCTATTGTATACTGAGGGTTTTCATCTAGGAGGATGGCATTTCGGAGACCAATGCTCTCGGGCTCGAGGCCCTATGGTCATTTTCTCGAGGGCTTGCCCTTCATAAAAGAAGCAGTGAATACGGAGATGGACAGGGGAGGGGAATCAGCGTCGCTCCCTCTTCTGCTGTTCCTTCTTTTCCTCGGCCGAGATGCGGAATGAGGTGTAGAGTTCCAGCACTGCGGCAAGGGTGAGGCAGAGTATCCACTCGTTATGCTCGAAGAAGAACATGAAGAAAGCTGTCATCATCAGCAACAAGGCGGCCAGAATCTGCTGACGGCGCAAGCGGCGGATGACGAAGTTATCCCCTTCGTAGCGGTCGAGCAACTGGGGAATGGCAAACAGCGCCGAACCGACACCATACACATAGGGCGATGCCCACCAACCGGTGATGTACGAACAGCAACCCAGCAACAACAAGATGCCACCAGGATAATACATCCACGCAAGACTATTCTTCATACTCATTCTTTTTCCTCTATGATATAAATGTCCTCGTCGGCCGTCTTCATCAGATACTTCTCGCGTGCAATCTTCTCTATCACCTCCGGATTGGTCTCCAACTGGTTGAGCCGCTCCGTGTCGCGTACATAGATACCGCGGTACTTCTCTATCTCCTCGTTGAGCGTGCGGATTTCCTGCTCGTGTTGGAAGCGGCGAATCAGACTGTTCTCGTCGAGAAAAACAAAGATGAGCAGAAACACCGACACCGCTATGATGTATTTGTTTTTGCCCACCACATGGTAGAGGGTAATAAAGACGGAGTATAATCTGCCCATGGCCTTACGTATTTTGGATTAACAAGGGCAAAGGTATAAATATTTTCGGCTTCTCTCGCACCGGAAACCGATTATTTGCGTACATTTGCAACATAAGTTCTAAAAAACCGCATTTCCAATATGGACAATTATATAGTATCGGCCCGTAAATACCGTCCTGTCACCTTTGACACGGTGATCGGACAGCGAGCGTTGACCATGACGCTGAAGAACGCCATCGCCACCCACAAGTTGGCAAGTGCCTACCTGTTCTGCGGCCCGCGCGGTGTAGGTAAGACCACCTGTGCACGCATCTTCGCAAAGACCATCAACTGTCTGCATCCCGCCCCAAACGGCGAGGCGTGCAACGAGTGTGAATCGTGCAAGGCATTCAACGAACAGCGTTCGTACAACATACACGAGCTGGATGCCGCGTCGAACAATTCGGTGGAGGGCATCCGCTCCCTCATCGAGCAGGTGCGCATCCCGCCCCAAATAGGCAGGTATAAAGTCTACATCATCGACGAGGTGCATATGCTTTCGACAGCTGCCTTCAATGCTTTCCTCAAGACGTTGGAAGAACCGCCCTTGCACGCCATCTTCATCCTCGCCACTACCGAGAAGCACAAGATTATCCCCACGATACTCTCCCGTTGCCAAATCTACGACTTCAACCGCATCACCGTGAACGACACGGTGGAGCATCTGAAGCATGTGGCCCAGAAGGAGGGTATCGAGACCGAGCCTGAAGCACTGAACATCATCGCACAGAAAGCCGACGGAGGTATGCGCGACGCACTCTCCATCTTCGACCAAATGGTAAGTTTCTCGGGCGGACACATCACCTACAAGAGTGTGGTGGAGAACCTGAATGTGCTCGACTATGAATACTTCTTCCGCATGACGGACATCCTGCTGGCCAAGAAAGTGCCCGAGGCGATGTTGCTCTTCAACGACATCCTGAACAAAGGATTCGAAGGCAACATCTTCATCAACGGACTGGCGGCGCACTTCCGCAACCTGCTCGTCAGCCGCGATGCCTCTACCACCTGTCTGCTGGAGGTGAGCGAGGCGGTGAAGACACGCTACCAGCAACAAGCGCAACAGTGCAAGACCACCTTCCTCTACCGGGCCATGAAACTCTGCAACGACTGCGGCATGGCCTACAAAGAGAGCAAGAGCAAGCGTTTCCTGGTAGAGCTCACACTCATAGAGCTCACACAGGCGGACGACGATGGTGACCCTTGCGGGCGTCGCCCTACGAAGCAATTAAAACCCATCTTCAATGCCCTAGCCCAGGCTCAGCCTCAGGCTACCGCTTCCACTGGTGCAACTGCCAATGCTGCCACTGGCAGTGTCACTGGTGCCTCCGGCAATGCCAATCGTGTGAACCCGCAAGCGGGCAGGCCGACTGCCCCTCCTCAACAAGCAAGCGCACCCGGCACGGGGAATCCTAACGCAGGCTCCTCTCCTACTGCTGCCAACAAGCCAGGCGGACCATTGCCACAAGAGAGCGCCCCCCGCAAGATTCCCACGATGAACGTCAGTCAAATGGGATTCTCCATTAAGCGGACACAGAAGGATCTGGAGAACAAAGACACAACGGCGAAAGCCGGTCAGCCGGACCTCTTCAGCCAACAAGAGTCTGGAAAGGAGACTACAGCGGGACAATCCTTCGACGAGGAGACACTGAAATACCACTGGCTGCGCTTCGCCAACGAGTTGCCCACGGAAGACAAGTCCACAGCCCAGCGCATGAAGTCGATGAAGATAGCCAAGCTGTCCGACACCGCTGTGGAGGTGCAGGTGGACAACGAATGGGTAGAGAACACCATGCGTACCATCGCCCACCGCATAGAGCAGTACCTGCGCACGGCACTGCGCAACAACGGCATCGTACTGCAGTTCCGTGTCATCCAACAGCAGGAGCAGAAGCGCGCCTACAGTCGAGTGGAGCAGTTCCAACTGATGGTGGAGGAGAACCCCGCCCTACAGAGGTTGAAAGAACACTTCGACCTGGAGCTGTCGTGACGGGAGAATAAAACAAGGGTCCGCAAGGCTTGCTCTAGAGCTGAGACTTGCGGACTTTCTTATATGGCGGAAAGAGTGGGATTCAAACCCACGGAACGGACAAGCCGTTCACCGGATTTCGAGTCCGGCCCATTCGGTCACTCTGGCATCTTTCCGGGTGCGAAGGTACAACAATTTACTTTTCCTATAGCGATAGGCTCCAAAATATTTTTCTCTGACCAGGAAAATATATTTTCCTAACTGGGCATTTTTCTTTACATCTCCCTACGGTTCGATTCTTAGTACCACAAGAGTGCGTGGCGAAAGCGCACAAGCCAGGATGGCAAACAAGGGAACGCGACGATTCTTGCAATAAAATCTCCACCCCCTCATGTCAGCATTTGTCACAATTTATTCTTACCTTTGCCATTACGATAACAAACAGGGAATACCAACACATTAAATACATAGAAGATCATGAAGTTAGCAGAAGCATTGAGCCTCAGAGCCGACTTGCAGAAGAAAGTGACTCTGTTGAAGGAACGTATCAAGGACAGCGCCAAGGTACAGGAGGGCGATGAGCCGTGTGACAACGTGGAGGAACTGCGCAAGCAACTGGATGGAGTGCTGGTACAGTTGGAGGACTTGATTTACCGAATCAACCTTACTAACGTGCAGACCATGCAGGACGGAGTATCGCTGACCCGACTGATAGCCAAACGCGACGTACTGTCCATGCGCGTGAAAGCCCTGCAAGAGATAGTCAGACACGCCTCCTCCAACGACACCCGCTTCGGCAGGAACGAACTGAAATACGTCCGCACGGTGGATGTAAACGCACTTCGCAAAGAGGCTGATGCCTACGCCAAGCAGTACCGTGAGCTCGACCTGAGGATTCAGAGTCTGAACTGGACGGTGGACTTGGTCGACTGATATTTGGAGAAAAGATAGTGGCAACAAAAAGGGACTGACATAGCACAGCCTATGCAGTATCCGTTACAAACAATCGATGACTCATGCAAGAGACGTAGTTTTCACAGCGCACCTCCGCATAAGGCACAAGCGTATCGGGCATTTTTCGATGGAAGTATGATTCCACAATAGCACGTTGCATTACCATTTGTTGACTATCTTTTCTCCTCTTTTTATATTCCTACCTATATTATAAGGGGATTTCCCAATGAATTCACTAACTTTGCCGGACATATAAGAATTGTAAGAGTATGAAACCACGCTTTATAGCCGGGCCTTGCGTCATCGAATCGATGGAGATAATGAACGAGGTGGCGGAGGAACTGGTACGGCTAAACAAGAAATACGACATAGACATCATCTTCAAGGCTTCGTTCGACAAGGCGAACCGCACCTCCATACACTCGTTCCGCGGACCAGGCCTGGAGAAGGGACTGCAGATGCTCGCCGACATACGGAGCCGCTACGGACTGAAACTGCTGACCGACATCCACGAAAGCTGTCAGGCAGCGCCTGTGGGCGAGGTGGTGGACGTGCTGCAGATTCCCGCCTTCCTCTGCCGGCAGACAGACCTGCTGGTGGCAGCCGCCAAGACGGGGAAGACAGTGAACATCAAAAAGGCACAGTTCCTCTCAGGCAAGGATATGGAATACCCCGTGCAGAAGGTACGCGAGGCAGGCAACGACAACGTGTGGCTCACCGAGCGGGGCAACATGTTCGGATACAACAACCTGATAGTGGACTTCCGCAACATACCGGACATGAAGGTGTACACCGACACGGTGATCATGGACTGCACCCACAGCGTGCAACGGCCTGGAGGCAGCGGCGGAAAGACCGGTGGCAACCGCGAGTACGTGCCAGCAATGGCCATGGCTGCAAAAGCCTTCGGGGCCAACGGATACTTCTTCGAGGTACACCCTTTCCCCGACGAGGCACTGAGCGACGGACCGAACATGCTCTACCTGCGAGACCTGGAAAACGTAATAGCCAACCTACTGCAATGACAAGATGAAAGACGCCACTCCATACGCCATAAAGTGCTTCCAGGACGAGGCACAGGCAATACTCAACCTCATCCCTATGCTCGACGAGAACTTCTCGAAAGCGGTGGACCTCATTTACAACAGCACGGGCAAGGTGATAGTGACCGGCGTGGGCAAGAGCGGCCACGTGGGCGAGAAGATAGCCGCCACACTGGCTTCGCTGGGCACCCCCTCGTTCTTCCTCAATCCGCTGGACGCCTACCATGGCGACTTGGGCATGGTGGCCCAAGGCGACGTGGTGATGGCCATCAGCTACAGTGGCAACACAGACGAGCTGTTGCGCTTCATACCTCTGCTGATAGAGCGCAACATCCCCATCATCGGAGTGTCGGGCAACCCGCAGTCGCTGCTCGGACAATATGCCTCCTGCGTGCTCAACATACGGGTGGAGCGCGAGGCGGACCCACTGAACCTGGCCCCCACCTCATCGACCACCACCACCATGGCCATGGGCGATGCCATAGCCTGCGCCCTGGTGCATCTGCGCAACTTCAAGGCTTCGGACTTCGCCCAATTCCATCCGGGCGGCAGTCTGGGCAAGCGGCTACTGAGCCGGGTGAAGAGCTACATGGTGTCGGACAATCTGCCCGTGGTGACCACACACGACCTGGTGAGCGACACCATCATACAGATCAGCAAGACGAAGCAAGGCATCGCCGTGGTGATAGAGGACGAGAAGATTATCGGCGTGGTGACCGACGGTGATGTACGGCGCGCCATGCAGAGTCGTCAGGAGGACTTCTTCTCGCTCACCGTGAAGGACATCATGAGCCACAACCCCAAGACGATACGCGAGAACGACAAGCTGTCGCAGGCGGAGAAACTGATGCGACGCTACAACATACACTCACTGGTGGTGGTGAACGACGAAGGGAAGTTCACGGGACTCATCGACGCTTTCAGTTGTTTATAATACAAGAAAGGGTTCTACGGCATGAAAACAGTAGCTTTTGTCCCCATCCGCCTCAACAGCAGACGCGTAGCAGGCAAGAACCTGCGACCCCTTGGCGACCGACCACTGATGTGCTACGTACTGGAGACGCTTGTGAAGGTGCCACGCATTGACGAGATATACGTGTACTGCAGCCAGGATATCGTCCGGCAATATCTGCCCAACGGGGTGAAGTTCCTGAAGCGGTCCGCCTCGCTTGACAGCGACGAGACCACAGGCAGCGAGATTTACGAGGCGTTCACCCGCGAAGTGGATGCCGACGTCTACCTGTTGGTACACACCACGTCGCCCTTCATTCAGGAGGCGACCATAGAGAACGCCCTCAACAAGGTGCTCGACGAGGACTACGACTCGGCCTTCAGCTACAGGAAGATACAGACCTTCGCCTGGTACGACGGCAAGCCACTCAACTACGACCTGAAGCACATCCCCCACACGGAGACACTGAAGCCCGTGATTATGGAGACGAGTGCCTTCTTCATCTTCCGCCGCGAGGTGTGGACGGAGCACCGGCAACGCATCGGTCAACACCCCTATCTGGCGCAGGTGAGCAAGACAGAGGAGCTGGACATCGACTGGCCCGAAGATTTCGAGTTTGCCGAGCAACTGCTGCGGATTGTCCCCCAACGTGGGAAGTGAAAGAGACTTATTGTATAAATCAACACAAAAACTAATACCCTGTATGAAAAAGAAAATGATAACCGCACTCTGCGCACTGATGATGGCAGGCGGACTGACCGCGCAACAACAAGCGTGGTTCGACGAGAAAGAGTTGACCCTGACGGGTGCTTACTATTACCCCGAACATTGGGATGAGAGCCAGTGGGAACGGGACATGAAGAATATGCACGACATGGGCTTCGAGTTCACACACTTCGCCGAGTTCGCTTGGGCAGAGATAGAACCCGAAGAGGGCCGGTTCGACTTCAGCTGGCTTGACAAGGCCGTAGCACTGGCAGCCAAGTACGACCTAAAGGTGGTGATGTGTACCTCCACCGCCACACCACCGGTATGGCTGACACGGAAATACCCCGAGATACTGATACAGCACGAAAACGGCACACATACCGACCACGGCTCGCGTCAGCACGCCTCGTTCTCCTCGCCCAAGTATCGCGAGCTAGCCTACAAGATGATAGCCAAACTGGCCGAGCACTACGGCAACGACAGCCGCATCATCGGATGGCAACTGGACAATGAGCCGGGTGTGCAACACGACTACAGTCCGAAAGCACAGGAAGAGTTCCGGACATTCCTGTGCGAGAAATACCACAACAACATCATAGAACTTAACAAAGCCTGGGGCACGGCATTCTGGAGCCAGAGCTATAGCGACTTCAGCCAGATAAACATCCCCATGCTGAGCTACACCTATCTGAACCACCACTACGTGCTGGACTACAGACGGTTCGCCGCCAAGGAGACTTGCGACTTTCTGGACGGGCAGTGCCGCATCATCAAGCAGTACGCCAAGAATCAGTGGGTGACAACCAACTATATCCCCAACTACGACGAAGGACACATCGGCGGTAGCCAAGCGCTCGACTTTGTGAGCTATACCCGTTACATGGTCTATGGCGACAACG
The DNA here is from genome assembly GCA_963643925.1 of Bacteroidaceae bacterium. GTDB lineage: Bacteria > Bacteroidota > Bacteroidia > Bacteroidales > Bacteroidaceae > Phocaeicola_A. The sequence goes on along the minus strand of CAVINS010000043.1, from coordinate 3,806 downwards.
AGGGCATCGGCCGTCGAGGATTCCGCGTGGGCAACCCGCTTCGCATCGCCTATGCCAACGACTTCTTCCGCCCGATAGCCGGCACCTACGGAGTGATGGAGCTGCAGCCAGGACAGGTCAACTGGGGATCGTGCAACTTCCAACCTCTGCCCGGAGCCGTACGTCTGTGGCTATGGAGTGTGTTTGCCGGAGGCAGCGACTTTGTCTGCACCTATCGCTACCGCCAACCGCTGTTCGGCACCGAGCAGTACCATTACGGTATTGTGGGTCCGGATGGTGTGACGGTGACACCTGGCGGAGCGGAATATGCACAGTTCATCAAGGAGATGAAAGTGCTGCGCAAAGCAGCCGACAAGAAGGAGGTGGTGCCGGCTGACTACACGGCACGCCGCACAGCCATACTCTTCAACCACGAGAACAGTTGGAACATCGAACGGCAGAAACAGAACAACAGTTGGGACACCGGCAATCACATACGCCGCTACTACAAGGCTCTGAAGAGCTTCGGAGCCCCAGTGGATGTGATAGACGAGAGCAAGGACTTCAACACCTATCCCGTCATGATCGTTCCAGCCTATCAGCAGGCTGACCCTGCTTTGGTGAATCGATGGAAATCCTACGCCGAACAAGGTGGAAACCTGATTATCACCTGCCGAACGGCGCAGAAGGACCGCATGGGCATCTTGCCCGAGTTACCCTATGGAGGCATGCTAAACAAACTGACCGGTTGCGAAATGAGTTTCTTCGATTTGTTGTTGCCGGAGTTGCCCGGCAAAGTTGCCATGGACGGCAAGAGCTACCTATGGAACACCTGGGGCGAGGTGATGAAACCAGGCAAGGGCACTACAGTGTTGGCCACGTACCAGGAGGAGTTCTACGAGGGCGAGGCAGCAGTAGTTACCCGCAAGTTGGGCAAAGGCACCGTGACCTACGTAGGTGTAGACTCTCAAGACGGTAGTTTCGAGGCCGACCTGCTGCGGAAGCTCTATGCCCAGTACGGCATCAGTTTGATGGACCTGCCCTATGGTGTGAACATAGACTACCGCAATGGCATGGGCATCGTCACCAACTACAGCGACCAACCCTATACCTTCAATCTCCCGACCGAAGCGAAGATACTCGTGGGCGACACCACCATCCCCACCGCTGGGGTGTTGGTGTTCAAGTGCAAGAAATAAACTATAAACAATAAATGATATCATGAAGCAGAAAAAATGGATGACAGGGGTGGCTGTAGCCACGATGGCACTGGTGTGCGCTTGCACATCGGGGAAAAAGGACGTGACAATCTACTCACAGAAGATGGTGGAAAGCCACGGATTGGGAGACTTCTACTGTAACCGACACTATCAGGACTCGCTCTGCCACACAGGATGGGATTATGTGTCCGGGCTGGTAGCGAACGCCGTACTGAAGGCGTGGCAGACGTACCCCGACAAAACAGAATACTACGATGCCGTGAAGGCCTTTGCCGACCACAGCACCAACGAGGACGGGTCTATGATACTGAACGAGAAGGGCGGCACAGCACTGCGGCCTAGCAACATCGACGACCTGCCGGCAGGCAACATCTACTTCGCCCTCTATGCCGAGGAGCTGAAGAAAGGCAACACAAAAGACGCGGAACGCTACCGCAACGCAGCCACACTGATACGCAACAAGCTGAAGTATGACCACTCGCGCATCGCCGAAGGACTGCCTGGTGCCGGAGGATTTTTCCACAAAGCAAGCTATCCTAACCAGATGTGGTTGGACGGACTCTTCATGGGCTCGCCCATCTATGCCCAGTGGCAACACGTGTTCGGCAAGGACGATGCTACGGACAACGTCCAGAGTTGGAGCGACATCGCCCTTCAGTTCAAGACGATTCACAAATACACCTACAATGCAGAGGAACAGTTGAACTACCACGCATGGACCGCCACTCCAAACGACTCGAACGCATTCTGGAGCAACAAGCAGGACCCCTACCTAGGTTGTAGCAAGGAGTTCTGGGGCAGAGGCATGGGATGGTACTTCGCCGCATTGGTAGATGTGCTGGAGTTTATGCCGAAGGACCATGCGGACTATCCGGCCGTCTGCGCTATCCTGCAACAGGTGGCAGCGGGCATTGCGCGCCGACAAGACGCTACCGCAGGCGTATGGTACCAGTTGTTGCGCTACGATGCCAGCAAGACGGCGGACGGCATTGGCGACACCGTGGGCGAAGAGACCTACAACGTGGGCACCACGGCCAACTACCTGGAGGCTTCGTGCTCGTGCATCTTCACCTACGCATATTATAAAGGTATACGATTGGGACTGCTCGACAAAGAGACCTACCAATCTGTGGCAGACAAGGCATACGACGGATTGCTGAAGACCTTCATCCGCGAGGAGGACGGCCGCACCAACATCATACAGAGTTGCGCTTCAGCAGGTCTGGGCCCGGCCAAGAACCTGAGCCGCACCGGCACCGTGAACTACTACCTCTGCGGAAAGGACACGGGACTGGCAGAGAACGAGGGAAAAGCCATCGGCACCTTCATCCTCGCTTCGCTGGAACACGAAGCTGCCGCGAGGAACTAGGTCGAATTCCTTCCTAGGAACCATACCATACAGAGCCAGCTCATTCTATAGGACAAACAATCAACCTGTCCATAGAATGAGTTGGCTCTTATATTATAGAAATAGGGGTTACCGATAGACCGAACATATAGACATTCTCCACCCAACCATAGGCTCACTTTTCATGCGCGGCAACTTTACCCTGGAACCTTTCCTTGCGATACTCCAGAGGAGTGAGTCCCGTCTGCTTGCGAAACATGCGGGTAAAGTGGTTGCTATAGGCGAAGCCCAACTCCTGGGCTATCTCGGCTATGGTCATCTGGGTGTCGTTCAGCAGTATCTTAGCAGCAGAGACCACCTTCCCCATGATATACTCTTGAGCAGTAATATGGAGTTCACGTCGCACCAACTCGCCAAAGTAATTAGCCGAGATGTGGAACTGACTGGCACACCACGCCACGGTGGGTTGCCCGTGTTGGGCAGGCGTTCCACTCGACAGATAGTTGTCTATCATCTTGTCCATACGGCTGGCAAGACTCTCTTCGAGCGGATGCTGTTCGCTGAACTGTCGTTCGAAGAAGCGTTTGCAATAGCTCAGCAAATGGCCGATACCCAAACGGATCATGTGAGTGGAGAGGTAATCGGGCGGGGTGTGCAACTCAGTCTGTATGTTCGCAAAGCAGTTGAGCAACACTACTCGTTCGGTGTCGCTTAGTTCCAATGCCTCGAACACATCGGAGTTGAAGTAGTTGAACATGTAGAAGTCCCGTCCCAGTCCGCACTTCTCCAATAGTTCTGGACGGAATGCCAGCATGTAGCCATGCGGACGAGTCCGATAATCGAGGTTCATGGAGACCACCTGACCCGGACGCAACGAGAAGACCGTGCCTGGTAGCGCACCGTTTTGCCACCTTTCACCAACTCCCCGAAATTCTCGTTCATCAGCACAATGCAATACATACCGAAGTCCGTAGGCACAAACAGTTCCAAGTCCGCTTGCGAAAGGTCACCGACGGTCACCATCGAATGGGTGGTCGGCTGGCGAAACAAGGCATTCAACTCATCTATAGAAGTAATGACTTTGGGCATAAACTTTCAATTTGTACCCGAGTTCGGGATAAGAATCCCTGTTGAAAAGACCAATCGCCGCTCTCCGGTAGGGATATAACCACCTACCCATCCATGAAACATGAACGGTTACGATGTAAACGTACTATTTTCCGCCCACGATTACTCTAACCGCCTGTAGAAAGACGGTC
>CAVINS010000042.1:0-31860 GCA_963643925.1 Bacteroidaceae bacterium | reverse complement strand
GTTGGTAGCGCACTACGTTCGGGACGTAGGGGTCGGGCGTTCGAGTCGCCTCTTTCCGACAATCAAGGGAATGATGCCGCTTAGGTACGTTCCCTTTTTTGTTGTCGTTTGGGGACCATATGGTCTCGGGGCGAGAGTATAAGGTCATTTTTCAGGGACCTTAGACAGTCATCAGAAAGCAAGTATAAAGGCATCGAGAAGAGGGTATAAAGCCAAGGACCCAGATCATCTGCCAACGAAGTACTACTTCGATGTCCGATGAAGTAGTACTTCGTTGCCACTTGAAGTAGTACTTCTCTGGTCAATGACCTATACTTCATTTTACGGGTTCCCAGGGATGTAGCAGCACGTTTGACAAGTATCGCCAACGAATAGGTAATGGAATCGTTAATCAACCTATAGAATACACGTCCGCACAATATAAGCCGAATATTTTCATTATCTTTGCCTCGTCAAAAGTCTAAACTTTCTTACATCAGTTTATTATGAAAAGGTATTCATTTGTTTTCATTATGATGTGCCTGCTGGCAGTGGCAGGCTTTGCCCAACAAGCAAAATATGTATTCTACTTCATCGGCGACGGCATGGGCGTGAACCACGTCAACGCAACCGAGGTGTTCCAAGGCGAGATGGAAGGACGACGCAACCCTTCGCTCTTGCTGATGAGCACATTCCCCTACACAACAATAGCCACCACCTACTCACTGAGCAACCGGGTGACGGACTCGGCAGCCTCAGGCACAGCTTTGGCCACAGGGCACAAGACCAAAAACGGTATTCTGGGCATGCTGCCCGACAAGGTGACTGCCGTAAGCAGCATCGGCGTGTGGGCAAAGAAGCAAGGGGCACGGGTGGGTGTCAGCACCAGCGTGAGCATCGACCACGCCACCCCGGGTGCTTTCTATGCACACCAAGCCAACCGAAACAACTATTATGAGGTAGGTAAACAACTCGCAGCATCGGGCTTCGACTTCTTCGCCGGATCGGACTTTCTGCAACCTACGGGCAAGAAGAACGACAAGCCAAGCCTCTACAACATCGTTGAGGAAGCGGGCTACACCATCTACCGCGGATACGATGCCTACACGAAGGGTGGACAGAAAGAGAAGGTACTGTTGTTGCAGCCAGAAGGCAAGCCCGCCAAGTCGCTTCCATACGCCGTTGACCGCCAGGCAGACGACATGAGCCTGCAGCAAATCGTGAAGGCAGGCATCGATTTCTTCTCGCGCGACCTGTCAAAGGGCTTCTTCTTCATGATAGAGGGCGGACAGATTGACTGGGCCAACCACAGCCACGACGCCGGCACCATGGTGCAGGAGGTGAAAGACCTCGACCAGGCAGTGAAAGAGGCTTACCAGTTCTACCTGCAGCACCCCGACGAGACGCTGATTGTGGTAACCGCCGATCACGAGACGGGTGGTCTGGGCCTAGGAATCAACAACATCTACGACCTGAACACCAAGGTGCTCGCCGAGCAGAAAATGAGCGAGCGGGTGTTCACCACTTACCTGAACACGCTGCGCAAAGAGACGAAGAACATGGTGACTTGGGAGATGGTGGAGAAGGCACTGAAGGAGAACTTCGGCTTTTGGAGTCAGATAAAGCTGACCAGCAAGCAGGAGGAGGGTCTGAAACAGGTCTACAAGGAGTCGTTCAGCGACAAAGCGGTAGCACTGAAAGAGAGCGAGTACCAGAAGGACGAGCCTTTGTCGGCAGCAGCCATAAAGATTATGAGCGAGCAGGCGCTGCTGGGTTGGACCAGTGGAGGCCACACAGCCGGATGGGTGCCGGTGTTCGCTATCGGTGCCGGTGCCAACCTGTTCTGTAAGCGGACGGACAATGCGGAGATTCCCCGCCTCATAGCCAAAGCAGCCGGATACATCCCCGAATAAACGCCAGGTGCATCATCATTCGAAAGTGACGTAATGCGACAAACGTTTCAAGTCTTTCTCGGTAAACTCCTCGTAGGTGGAGAGCTGGGAAAGACTTTTTAGTCTCCCATACTTGCGTCGGTGCTCCACGATGGCCTTGGCCTGATAGAAGTTGAGGTAGGGATGCCTGCGCAGACGCCCCACATCCATCCGGTTGATGGTCAGGAGCTGTTTAGGCTGGGACGGCACGCTGAACCAGCGGTGGACAGAGTCGGGCAAGGAGCTGATCTCCCGTAATTGCTCCACCGAGTAGAACCCGCCCAACCGGGCACGGTAGGCAACTATCTGTCGGGCATAGCCACTGCCGATGCCGGGTACACGCTTCAGTTCCGTAGTGTCAGCCTGGTTGAGGTCGACGGTGGTCCCCTCGGGATATTTCTCCACCCGCTCCCATCGGGGAGTCGGAGGAACAGCCTCTGTCGCCGTGGTCGGCAAGGTATCCGTAACTGTGAGTTTCTGCTGCGCAAAGTACTCCTCCCCTATCACGATGTAGGGTCTTAGCTGTTGATACAGCTCCGCAGAGAGCCCATAGATTTTGGCAAACGACTCCACGGTGCGGAACACACCACCCTTGTCCCGATAACGAAGGATGTTGCGGACCACGTATTTGGGGAGTCCCAACCGAGAGAGCCGCAGAGAATCGGCCTCGTTGGGGTCGAACAGGAACAACACTGGTGGCTCTTGAGATGCTGACGGGGAACGCCGATAGATTCTTCCACCTCTATCCTTATCGCCCAGGCGGACCAACATAGAGTCCAGACGGACACTGTCGGCAACGGCCAACGGCCGTTTGGGAGCACCGATGATACCCAGCCGGCAGCAACATAGGACAGCCGCCAGAATCATCACCAACACAGAGAGCACGATGATGCCTCGGCGCTCAGACTTCGACAGATAGAAGAACCAGTCTCTCATCCACTAAAAGATGCCCAACTCCTTGAGGAAGATGACGGCGATAGCCACGGGGGCAATGAATTTCAAGATGAAAACATAGACCCGGAAGAAGGGTACACGCAGTGTGCCTCCGTTGCTCACCTCATCGTACAACACCTTGCGGTCGAGCACCCAACCGGTGAAGATGGAGATGAACATGCCACCAATAGGCAACAGAATCTTGGCCGTGACATAATCGAACAGGTCGAAGAATCCCATGTTGAAGACAGTGCAATGCTGGAGCACACCCAACGAGAGAGAACTCAGCACGCCCAGGAAGAGGCAGAAGGCAGACACCCAACGGGCACCGACCTTACGCGACATGCCGAACTCCTCGTGGGCAAAGGCGGTCACCACCTCGTGGATGGAGATGGTGGAGGTGAGAGCCGCCAAGGCCAACAGCACGTAGAACATAACGGCGAATAGCCATGCCAACACCGGCATACCGGCAAAGGCTTGCTGGAATACATTGGGCAACGTGATAAAAATGAGCGAAGGGCCGGCATCGGGACTGATACCCACAGAGAAGGCTGCAGGGAAAATGATCAGTCCGGACAAGATGGCTACTATGGTATCGATGGTGCCCACACCCAATGCGGTGCGCGACAAGTTAGTCTCCTTACTGAAATAGGAGGCGTAGGTGCATAGGCATCCCATACCAAGGCTCAACGAGAAGAATGCCTGACCCATGGCACCGAAGAATACACCACTATCGATTTTCGAGAAGTCGGGCTTCAGCAAGAACTCCAGTCCCTTGGAGGCATTGGGCAGCGAGATGGAGCAACAAGCCAAAATGATGACCAGGACGAAAAGCAGGGGCATCAACACCTTGGCGGATCGCTCAATACCCTTCTCCACACCATTCACTACCACAAAATGGGTGACAAACATGAAGATACTGAGCCACAGCAACGGGCGCCACGGGTCTTGCGAGAACGAGGCAAAAGCCTGTGTGAACTCCACAGGGGTCTTCCCGGCAAAGCCTCCACAGCCTGCCTCAAGGATATACTCCAAAGTCCATCCGGCGACAACTGAGTAGTAACCAAGTATCAAGAATCCGGTGAGGACACCCATGTAGCCAATCCAACGCAGGGGGGACTTGGGAGCCAATATGCGGTAAGCACGGGCCGTGTTGGCACGCGAACGGCGGCCAATGGCGAATTCGGATATCATCACCGGCATGCCCAACAAGAGGACGCAGGCGATGTAGACCAAGATGAAGGCCGCCCCACCATGCTGACCCGTTTCGTAGGGAAAACGCCAGATATTACCTAAACCTACAGCGGAACCCGCTGCCGCCAATATGGCAGCCAACTTGCTGCCAAAGTTCGCTCTCTCAGTGCTCATAATTACTCTATATTATTCTCTTTCGTACCCGCACTCACGTTCCATCACGGAATGGCTTTGTCCATCCCGTTTGCTTTACGCAGATTGAAAGAATTGATGCTTATATTTTAATAATTGTGCAAAAGTAGCAAAAGAAAAGTTCGATGCTCCACATTTTAGGTGTAAATATTGTAAAGGGAAGGGAAAACCATCGATGCGGCAACGCATTATCGGTGGGAAATCCTTACTTTTGCAGTCTATAACAACTCGACAGGATGAAGACCTTTATCAAACACTACCCACTGACCCTGCTGGTCGTATGCGCCATCTGCGTATTGTCGCTCTGCAGGATGCCGGAGACGGAGCTGGACGATGTACCGTTCATCGACAAATGGACACACTTGATTATGTACGGCGGACTATGCAGCGTCATCTGGCTGGAATATGCCAAACTTCACCATCCAGTGGCGCTCTGCCGCCGACTTTGGTGGACGATAGTGTTCCCGCTGGCTCTCAGCGGTCTGATGGAGATTTTGCAAGAGTACTGCACCGAGACCCGCAACGGCGACTGGATGGATATGGCCGCCAACAGCCTCGGCGTGGCGCTAGGCACCGCCTTCGGCTACCTAGTCATCACCCCAGTCGTACATAAGATACTGAAGAATTGCCAAAAATAAATTATTTGTTTTTGGTATTTTTACGAAGACGTAAGCTACAACCAGTTAGCCAGGTTCACAGAAAAGCGGACTTGCGTGTGCCTTATGCGAGACACACACAAATCCGCTAACTTATCGGTAACGAAGCGATGAAGGGGAGGTTCCCTTTACCCGAACGTTATCCCATCACGGAGAAAACAACGATGCCGATGACGGCCAGCACAATCAGTCCGATGAAGATGCCATTGACTACCTTCTCGGCTTGCTTCTCCTGACGTTTCTCGCGGGCCTCGCTTCTTTTAGATTTATTATTACTCATATAGCATTTATATTTAAGTTGTTAACTTTCTGATTCAGAGAACTCCATCAGATAGGCTTTGATGAACTCGTCTATCTTGCCGTCCATCACTCCGTTCACGTCGGAGGTCTGGTAGTTGGTACGATGGTCCTTCACCCGACGGTCGTCGAAGACGTAGCTTCGTATCTGCGAGCCCCACTCTATCTTCTTCTTGCCCGCCTCTATCTTGGCCTGCTCGGCCATGCGGTGCTGCAGTTCCTTGTTGTAGAGGATGGAGCGCAACTGACGCATGGCATTCTCCTTGTTCTTCGGTTGGTCACGCGTCTCGGTGTTCTCAATGAGGATTTCCTCTTCCTCGCCGGTATAGGGGTCTTTGTACTGATAGCGCAGACGTACACCGGACTCCACCTTGTTGACGTTCTGTCCACCGGCGCCACCGGAACGGAAGGTATCCCACGACACACAGGCAGGGCTGATGCTCACCTCGATGGAGTCGTCCACCAACGGAGTGACAAAGACTGACGAGAAGGAGGTCATGCGCTTGCCCTGGGCATTGTAGGGAGAGACACGCACGAGACGGTGCACACCGTTCTCACCCTTGAGGTAACCGAAGGCGGAATCGCCCTTGATCTCCATCGTCACCGACTTGATGCCAGCCTCGTCGCCTTCCTGCAGGTTGGCAATGGTAACCGTATAACCATGGGTCTCACCCCAGCGCATATACATACGCATCAACATGGAGGCCCAGTCCTGGCTCTCGGTACCGCCGGCACCTGAGTTAATCTTCAGCACGCAGTCCATCTGGTCGGCTTCCTGGCGCAGCATGTTCTTCAGCTCCAATGCCTCCACTGCCTCGATGGCTTTCTGATAGGCATCGTCCACCTCACCTTCGCTCACCAGCTCGTCCTTGTAGAAGTCGAAGGCCAATGCCAGCTCATCGGCCAGCACCTTCACTTCGTTGTAGCCTTCTATCCACGCCTGCAGCGACTTCACTTTCTTCATCTGTGCCTCGGCGGCTTTGGCATCGTCCCAGAAGCCGGGGGCTTGGGTACGCAGCTGTTCCTCCTCCACCTGTATCAGCTTGGAGTCAATATCGAGGTAACGTTTCAGCGCCTCAGTGCGCTCTTTTATATCTTTGAGTTGCTCTATTGTAATCATATCTGCAAAGGTAACGGAAAATATTAAAAGGGAAAGAGCAATGGCAGTACAAAAATCATGATGACACCCAAGATAACCTGCAAGGGCAGGCCGACTTTAATATAATCCATGAAGGTGTACTTTCCGGGGTTCATCACCAACGCGTTGGGCGGGGTGGAGAACGGAGAGGCAAAACACATGCTCGCCCCCAAGGTGACGGCAAAGAGGAACGGATAGGGGCTGACACCCAACTGCACGGCCGAATGGAGGGCGATGGGGGCCAGCAGCACCGCCGTGGCCGTGTTGCTGATGAACATGGTCATCAGGGAGGTGGTGAAATAGATGCCTGCCAACAAGGCCGTCGGTCCGTATTCACCCAGTCCGTTGACCAACGTAGTGGATATGTAGTTGGAGGTGCCCGTCTTCTCCAATGCCAACGACATGGGCAACATGCCGGCAATCAGTACGATACTCTCCCAGTTGATAGTCTTGTAGGCAGCCTCCATATTGCGGATGCACCCGGTGAGAACCATCAGGATGCCAGCTATCATCACGGCCGTCACGGGGGCGATGGGGATGAAATCGAGCACCATCATGCAGACCATGAGCAACATGATGGCTCCCGCCAAGGGAGCTTTATAGTCGAGGGTCACCTTGGTGGCCTCCTCCAACGGCTGACCGAGGACCACCCAATTGGCGTCCTCATTACTGAGTCGTGCAATGTCCTTCCAGGCACCTTGCACCAACAGCACATCACCGCTGTGCATCTTCTCGTCCTTCAGGTCGCGCAGCAGATAATCACGTTTGCGCCGGATACCCAACACGTTGACATTGAACTTCGACCTTAGACCGGAGTCCTTCACCATCTGGTTGATAAGCCGGGACGAGGGCATGAGCAGAATCTCGGCAATGCCGATGTCATAGAAGTCGACCGTAGCCTGCTTCTTGTCCTCGGTCGTGTGGAAGTCCACCACGTCGAGCCCATAGGTCTCGGCCAGTTGATTCACTTGCGCGAACTCGCCCATAATGTAGATAATGTCGTGCACCTGAAACTGCAACGTTGGGTCGGCCAGATTCTGGCTGATGGAGTTGAGCAGCTTGGCCTTGGGATTCGACTCGCGGCGTATCTCCAGGATATTGAGTCCGTAGCGGTTGCGCACGTCGAGCTCTTTCACGGTCTTGCCTACGACCATGGAGGATGACCTCACCTTCAGACGAAAGAGATTGTCGGCCAACTGATATTCGGAGACCAACTCATTGAGCGATTTGCTGCGGGTAGTAGTCTCGTCGTCCTTGCCGCTCTTCTTCGAGAGGAACCATTTGGTGAGGGGCAACAGCACCACGATGCCCACCACCATACAGATGATGCCCACGGGAAGGAACGAGAAGAAGGAGAGCGGCTCGTAGCCCGCGCCGGTGAGTGTGTCCTGTATCACCAAGTTGGGAGGGGTACCAATGAGGGTCATCATACCACCCATGCTGCTGGCAAAGGCCAACGGCATCAGTAGGCGCGACTGGTTCATGCCGGCCCCTACGGCCAGGCTCACTACGATAGGCAACATCAGGGCTACCGTGCCAGTGTTGCTGATGAAAGCGCCGATGACGGAGGTCACCACCACAACCAGAATGAAGAGGCGCAGTTCGCTGGTGCCTGCCAACTTCAGTATCTTACCACTGATCATCTTGGCCAGTCCTGTCTGGAAGATGGCACCACCCACCACAAACAGGCCAATCATCATGATGACGACGTTGCTGGAGAAGCCCGACAAGGCCTCTTCGGGAGTGAGAATATTGAAGATGAGCAGCAGGACCAGCGAGCAAAGGGCCACCAGGTCGGAGCGCACCTTACCACTGACGAAGAAGACAGCCGAGAGGGCCAGGATAACCAATGTTGTAATCATGGGCTGAAAAGAGTTTTACGTGTTATACATTATATAATAGGTAATACTTCAGGCAAGAGGCATCAGTCCGCATACATCTTGTCTATTTCTTTCGCATAGTTTTGGTAGAGCACCGAGCGGCGTATCTTCAGGGTATTGGTCAGCTCACCGCGCTTCATGCTGAAGGGCTCGGGCAACAGGACAAACCGTTTCACCTGTTCGTAGTGGGCCAACTGCTGCTGTAGGGTGTCAATGCGGTCCTTGAAGAGCTCAATCACAGCCTCCTGCTGGAGCAGTTCCGGAAGGTCGCGGTAGACGATATGTCTGCTGGCGGCATACTCCTCCACAAGTTTATAGTTGGGGATAATCAATGCCGAGACAAACTTGCGGCGATCAGCAATGACGGCTATCTGGTCGATGTAGCGGTCCACCACCAGCTTGCTCTCGATGGCCTGCGGAGCGATGTACTTGCCATTGGAGGTTTTGAAGAGGTCCTTCAACCGGTCGGTCAGGAAGAGCGTGTCACCATCCAGGTAGCCCACGTCGCCCGTATGGAACCACCCTTCGGCATCGATAGCCTGACGGGTGACGGCCTCTTTCTTATAGTAGCCTTTCGTGATGGTCTTTCCGCGCAACAGAATCTCGCCGTTGTCGCCTATCTTCACCTCCACACCGGGCATCACCCGACCTACCGAGCCAATGACGTATTGCGGCAGGTCGTCGCACGACACCGTGGCGGTGGACTCCGTAAGTCCGTAACCAGCCACCATGTTGATGCCTACGGAGTGGACGAACTCCTCCACAGCCTGCGGTATGGCAGCACCGGCTGTGGGAAAGAAGTTGCCGTTCTCGATGCCTATCGTGGTCTTCAGTAGCTGATAGGCGGTCTTCTCGTAGAACTTATATTTCATAGCGAGCCACATGGGAGGCTCCTTGCCGACACGTTTATAGTCGAGGTTGTAGGCACGGCCCACCTTCACGGCATCCTCGAACAGCCAGCGCTTCATGCCGTTGGCGGCATGAATCTGCTCCAGCACACCGGCGTAGACCTTCTCCCAGAAACGGGGGACGGCACACATGCAGGTAGGATGCACCTCCTTGATGGTCTGCTGGATATCCACGGGGCGAAGGTTCACACAGATTTCACAGCCCACCACGAGGCAATAGTAGACCCATGCCTTCTCGAAGATATGCGTCAAGGGAAGGAAATTCATGATGACATCCTTATCGGTCAGGTTGGTGAGGCGAATCTTGTGGATGCGGAACGCCTCGTTGTAGCAAGAGTGGTGGAGCATAACGCCCTTGGACTCGCCTGTAGTGCCGGAGGTGTAGAGGATGTTGGCTAAATCGTCCGTGGTAGCACCGGAGGCCCGCTGTTCCACCTCGGGCAACCGCTTGCACTGCTCGCCCAACTTCAGGAAATCGGAGAAGTAGACGGAGACGCAATCCTCGGGGTTGCGCTGCACACCAGAGTCGAAGATGATGACCTTCTGCAGCGAAGGGCAGAGGCTGTGTATGCGATAGGCCACATCGTACTGATACTGTTCACCCACAAAGAGGAAGCGGATGGAGGCATCGTTAACGATATACTGAGCCTGCGCCTCGGAGCTGGTGGCATAGAGCGGTATGGTGACCGCCCGGTTGGCGAAAGCCGCGAAATCCATATAGAGACATTCGGGCATGTTCTGCGAGAAGATGCCGATGTTCTCTTGCATCTCTACTCCCAGTGAATAGAGGGCACAGGCGGCCTCGTCGATGATATTGGAGAACTGGCGCCATGTGACTGGAATCCATTGTCCGGTTTGATAATCGCGGTGGCGGAGAGCCACACGCTCTTCATACTTGTCGGCCTGCCGACGGATAAGCGCAGTTAGTTGAGGAGTTTCACCCATTGTCATAGTTTTTATTCCGCTACAAAGGTAAGGATTTTAAGCATCAGAATCACAAGCTCTACTCAACATTTTGCCTTCAGACCATTTATCTTTCCCCTTTTCTACGTACATTTGCCGTAAATTAAGCATTAAAGAATGATGACAGATATAGAAGAGCTGACCAGCGAAGCGGTGCGCTTGCTAAAAGCGTTGATAAAAACCCCCTCGGTAAGCCGCGAGGAGGAGGAAGCAGCCAATGTGCTGCAGGAGTTTATCGAAGAGAGTGGCGTACTGGCCAACCGCAAGGGCAACAACGTGTGGTGCGTCAGTCCCATGTTCGACCTCCACCGCCCCACCATCCTGCTCAACTCGCATATCGACACTGTGAAGCCGGTGGCCGGATGGATGAAGAGACCTTTCGAACCGACCGAGATCAACGGGAAGCTGTATGGGCTGGGCAGCAACGACGCGGGGGCCAGCGTAGTGTCGCTCTTCCAGGTGTTCAAGGAGCTTTGTAAGAAGCAGCAGGCCTATAACCTTATCTTCCTGGCCTCCTGCGAAGAGGAGGTGTCGGGAAAGAACGGCATTGAGAGCGTGTTGCCCATCCTACCGCCCATCACCATGGCCGTCGTGGGCGAGCCCACAGAGATGCAGCCGGCCATTGCCGAAAAAGGCCTGATGGTGCTGGACGTTACAGCCTACGGGAAGTCGGGCCATGCGGCACGCGAGGAGGGTGACAATGCCATCTACAAGACGTTGGCGGACATCGAGTGGTTCCGCGACTACCGGTTCGAGAAGGTGTCGGATTTGCTGGGTCCCGTGAAGATGAGTGTCACCCAGATCAATGCCGGCACCCAGCATAATGTGGTACCAGACCGTTGTTCCTTCGTGGTGGACATCCGCAGCAACGAGCTCTACTCCAACGAGGAGCTGTTCAGCCTCATCCAACAGCACACCCAGTGCGAGGCAAAGGCTCGGTCGTTCCGGCTCAACTCATCCCGCATCGACGTGTCGCATCCGTTTGTGCAACGGGCCGTGGCATTGGGGCGTGTACCCTTCGGTTCACCCACCCTGTCCGACCAGGCACTGATGTCGTTCCCCTCCGTGAAGATGGGACCGGGACGCTCGTCACGTTCACACACAGCGGACGAGTATATCGTCATCCGTGAGATAAGCGAAGCCATCGAACTCTATCTGAAGATGTTGGACGGTCTGATAATCTAAGAAGAAGGACGTGTGAATGTTAGTCCTGCTTGGGGAGATGGTCCTTCCAGTACCATTTCTTCCAAGCAAAGGACTTCCGCATAACCGGGTAGGCAGCGTCGTCGTGGTTGAGGACAGCCTCATAGTCGAAGGCGGAATGCCCTTTGGCCTTGTACTCAATCCAATAGAGGATGTGGTACATGAGGAACGGCAATATGACAAGAATCCATGAAAGATATGCCTCGAACACGCAGGAAAGGATTGTGCAGAGAATAGCAATCGGTATGAAAGAGGCCCAGAAGCATTCGGAATATTGTTGACGATGTATCTTCATCTCCAAAGAGATATCCATGGGCAGAAACCCAGACTCTGTTGTATAAGAAATTCCGAACAAAGTAATGAAACGCTTATTCCGTTTCCCCTTGAGAAGACACCTCGCCAAACGGCTATTGTATACTATCATACCTACACCTATCTTGATTTTATTCGAATATTCCGCACTAATAACTGAGTTGCAATTACCTGGTGCTCATTAAAAACAGTGACAAAGATACGCTGATAGACTAGCTCCACAATAACATTTACTATGTTTTCTGAAATTCGTTTTGCTTATTTAACCATTCCTTCCGCTTCGTTTTACCCCCCCCACACCCCTAAAACAGGTAATTTATCTTGTCAAGCATACCATTAGTAGAAGATAGAGTAGTAGGCAATAGTGTCAACTACATGTTTACATTCAATCGTTAAATAGATTTCGGATTTGTTGACAAAGGCATTAGGAAGTAGGTAATTAGTTGTGACAAAACACAGCATCTGCCCTCATAGGCCAATCGGGAGTCCTTCACCCATTGCCTAGTTACCCAACCAAACTTCGGGATTGAGCTTGGTGGTCTCCTTGCGAAGCTGGAAATGGAGCACCGTGTTGCCTGTGGCGTCGGTGCTGACTGTGCCGATATTTTGCTTGATATCCACATGCTGTCCACGCGAGACGGAGGTGGAGGCCAAGTTACAATAGACGGAGATGTACTGGCCATGGCGAATCAGCACGTTGGCGGTGCCATTATATTGGAAGACGGCGGACACCTCGCCGGCAAAGATGGCACGTGCCTTCGCGCCCCTCTGGCCTTTGATGTCTATACCTTTATTATCCAGCTTCACATATTTGAGTCCCGTCACCTCATGGGTGCCATAGTGACTCACGATAAGGTAGGGCCCGGTGATGGGTGGCGGCAACTTGCCCCGGTTCTTCTCGAAAGAGCCCGAGAGCTTGCGGTCACTCGTATTGGCCTCGTAGGCCTCCATCTTACCCGGCTTGGTCTTACCGGCAGTACCCTTCCCGTTTCCTGTCTTTGCTCCAGACTTCGACTCCGTGCGGGCCGTGGCATTCTGCTGTTCACGCTTCTTGGCAGCTGCCAGTTCCTGCTCTATCAAGCGGTCTATCTGGTTGTTGAGTTGCTGTGCCTGCCTACGTTTACGCGCCAGTTCGTTCTGTAGTCCCTTTTGTTTCTTCTGCAGATTGTTGACCAGTGTGCGTTGTTGCTTCTCCTGTTGCCGCAGTTTGTCCTGTTCGGCCTCCTTAAGGGAGAGCAGGTTGGTCTTTTCCTTGCGAGCCTGTTCCAGTTCCTTTTTCTTGGCGGTCAGCTGCTCTTGCTTCTTCATCACTTCTTCACCCTGTATGCGCTGGTAGGTGGCATACTCACGCACATAGCGCAGGCGGCGGAGGGTCTGGCTCAGCGTCTGCGCGGAGAAGATGAACATCAGTTTCTCCTGTATGGTGCGGTTCTTATAGAGATACTTCACCGATGCCTCATAGTTGTCCTGGTTCTGCTTCAGCTCCTTCTTCAGTTTATTAAGTTGTTTCTGCAACAGGTATATCTCGTTGTTCATGGTCTTCACATCCTTCTCTATCTGTCCGATGAGTTTCTTACGGGCAGCTATCTGGCCCGAGATGAGCGACAGGTCGCTGAGCTGGCTCTTCACATCCTTCTTGGTGGAGAGCAGCAACGACTCCGATCGGGATATGTCCTCCTGCAACTCGCCCCGCTTGTTCTGCAGTTCCTTGATGGTCTTATTGGTCTGGGCAGGGAGCGAGATGAGCGACAGCAAAGCAACAATCAGCAACAGTATCCGTTTCATGACTAAAGTTTTAATACCAGTTTAAGGATATCCTCGGTGGTCATCTGTTTGTATTTTGCGGAGACCTTGGTGCGGGTTTCCCAGTCATCATCGGCGCGCACGTTGCTCAGCCGCAGGGTGATGGTGGCGGGGTACTTCAGTCCCTCGAGGTCTATCTGCATCTTACCGGGAAACTGTTTGGTCTCCACGGGCGAGAACTCGTCGTAGTTCCAGTTGAGCTGGTAAGGGGGTGCGGCACTAATCTCGGTCTTCTGCAACAATCCGTCAGCCAATGATGTGTAGAAGCGGGTGGAGAGCAGACGGGTGGACTTGCCGGTCAGCACCGCCTGCCCGGTTCCCTTAGTGACGCTGAAGGACTTGCTGTCCGCCGTGGTCACCTGAGAGCCTCCTGGTAGGAAGAGCTCGTTCCAGAACAGGGCTTGCAGGGTGTAGAAGTTGATACCGGCCTCGTTGAGGAAGTCGAGGTTGCCATACGATGCTCTGACGTACTGCTTGTTGATGCGATCCATCACCAGCACTTCGTCGGCAGTGAACTCGATGCGGGCCGCCTCCACCAGTCCGAAAGCGACCAGCGAGAGTTGTATCACGTCGTTGCGTTTCATGCGGAGGTTACCGCCCAGCGAGACCTGCTTGCCGTTGATATCCAGAGCAAACTTCATCTTCCCCGTGACAGCCTCACACGTAAGGGCATTGTCTATCACACCGGAGACGTACATGGCACCTTCGGCACTACTCAGGCTGCCGGAGGCAAGGCCGCTCTTCGTGGTCTTGCACGAGGCCAGCAGCACAGCGCACAACAGCACCCAACCATATTTCACGAATGACTTCATTCCGCAATGTATCTTTTTTGTTTTATCTTCTTATCCAACGTCTTCGAGTCGTGCTCCAGAGCAGCGGCCCGCTTCCAGTAGTCGAGTGCCATGTCCTTCTCGCCACACATATAATGGATGTCGCCGCAATGTTCAAGCACGGTGGAGCTATCGTCGCCGGCCCCGTTCTTGATGGCCTCGTCGATGTAGATGCGCGCCTCGGAGTAGCGGCCTTTCTCGAAAAGTATCCAGGCATAAGTGTCGAGGTAGGTACCATTGTTGGGTTCGGCCTTCACGGTGCGGTAGCTCATCTCCTCTGCCTTGTCGAGTTGTTCCTTGCTCAGCGAAAGGTAATAGGCGTAGTTGTTGAGGGCACTGATGTTGGCCGGGTTGTAGACCAGGCAGGAGTCGTACGACTCGAAGGCTTTCTCCTTCTGTTCCATCTGATAATAGATGTCGCCAGAGATTTCATAGAAGGTGGAGACGAGTTTCTTGTCGCTCTCGGCAGTCACCTGCTTCAGTCCGCGTTGGAAGGTCGACAGGGCCTCATCCTTCTGGTCGGTCTGGTAATAGGATACGCCCAAATAGTAGTAGAACTCCAGTATCTCGGGATTGTAGTCCGTTGCCGGGCGACAGATGGCGATAGCCTCGTTGTAGTCGTCCTTCTTCACCGCATAGCGGAGCAGCTCCAAACGGGCAGCGGTATTGTCGGGCTCGATGGAGAGGATGTGGTTGAGTACAGGTTTCAGCGCCTCTTCGTCCATCTGCTTGCTGGCAAGATACTGTGCACAGAGCATACTGAGATCGGCATTGTCAGTCTCCTGCGCCATCAGCTGACGGAAGAGTGACATCACCTTCACGGTATCCTGCTTGGCCTGCTCGGACCGGATAATCACCTGACGCATCATATCCAGCTTGGTAGAGGTGTCGAGTTTGGGGTTGAGCAGCACCGTGTCCATCTGGGTGCGGTAGAGCGAGTCCTGTCCGCATTTCTCGTAGTAGGATGCCAACAGCAGTTGCGCCAAGGTGTTGTCGGGTTCCTCGCGGAGCATGGACTGCGCCACATCGTACGCCTCCTCCACCCGGTCGTTGTTGAGGTAAGCATCGCCCAGCAGGACTTGGTAGTGCAAGTCGTTGGGATACTCCTTGACCAAGCTCTCTATCTCGTTGAATGCCTTCTCCTTGTCGTCGAGGTTCTGGTACATGCGGTACTTCTCCATACTGATCTGCTCGGACTTGCCCTCCTTCACCTCCAAGCGGTCGAGGGCGTTCACCACATCGGCGTAGCGTTTCTCGCGTCCGTAGAGGTCCACCAGCACCACCAGTGCATCGCTGCGCTTGGGGAACTGGCCGGCTATCTGTTCATAAGTATCGATGGCCTTGGCCGTGAGCCCGCGCTGTTGATAGAAGGCAGCCAGGCTCTGTTGGTACCAAAGGTTGTCGGGCGACAGTTGTACCGCCTTCTCCAGGAGGGCTTGTGCCTGATCGGGCTGGTTCAGATAGAGATGGAAATGAGCCAGCTCATAGAGCACGACGGCCGAGCTGGGCTGCAACTCCAGGCAACGGTTATAGAGTTCATAGGCGGTGTCGAACTCGCCTTTCTCCTTCACGCGGGTAGCTTCGAGGAAGAGGTAGTCGAACTTGCGCTGCTCCTCATCCGAGAGTGCGAGGGTATGCAACTGTGCGTCGGCACTACCCTTCCGCACAGATTTGGAAGAACCGCAAGCCACGCACACCAGTGCAAGGGCCACCAGGCAACCGCCCCACCAACTGCATCTTCGTTTCATGCGTTTATTGTTTACCCGTATGGCCAAAGCCACCCACACCACGTTCTGTCTCTTCGAGGAGTTCCACCTCGTTCCACTCCGCCTGCTCGTGGCGGGCTATCACCATCTGGGCAATGCGCTCACCGTCCTCTATCACGAAATCTTCGCCGGAGAGGTTTACCAGGATCACTCCCACCTCACCGCGATAGTCGGCATCGATGGTGCCGGGGGCATTGAGCACGGCGATGCCTTTCTTCAGTGCCAGTCCGCTACGGGGGCGTACCTGGGCCTCGTAGCCTGCGGGCAGAGCGATGAACAGACCTGTAGGCACCAGGCAACGTTGCAGGGGTTTCAGCACGAGTGGTTCACTCAGATTGGCTCGCAAATCCATACCTGCCGACTGCGTCGTGGCATACTGTGGCAGGGGGTGTTTCGACTTATTGATTACTTTTATTTCCATATACTTACGCATAGATGTGGCGAAAGTAAGCATTTTCGTAAAGATATGCCGTAAGAATTAGGCTATTTTAATGACTCACGTGCAACATTACATTCATATGTCTTTTCGGTTTCACCCGTCCATTGCTCCAGATTATTGTTTATCTTTGCGCTCTCAATAGGAAAGGTTATGAAAAGACTGTTACTGATTACATGCTGTGCGCTGCTATGCTGTGCGCAGAACTTGCGGGCCGGGGAACCGGACGCACCCAACGTGGGCGAAATCATCAACACCATCGCCCAACGTATCAAGCTGAGCGGATATGCACAGGCAGGGTACGACTACTACAGCGGCAAGAACGAGAGCAACCAGTTCCGCATCGCGCGGGTCATACTGATTGCCGATGCGCAGGTGAACGACCGCCTGCGGGCCCACGCGGTGTACAACTTCCGGTCGACCACGCTGCTGGAGCTGTGGTTCAGCTACCGCATCAGCAGCCTCATCAACGTGAAGATGGGACAGTTCAAGACACCGTTCTCCATAGAGAACCCCATGTCGTCCTCGCTACACGAACTCATCAGCTGCACTTCGCTGGCTACCGATTACATGATACGTGGCGGCAGCGGACTGATGATGAAAGGCTGCACCGGCCGCGACATCGGACTGACCGTCTATGGCGACCTGATTAAAGGGACGTTGAGTTACGACCTGGCGGTGATGAACGGCGCCGGACGCAACAACTCGGACAACAATCAGCAGAAGGACTTCGTGGCACGGCTGAGCTGGCATCCGTGGAAGGGGCTTACCGTCAGCGGCTCGGCACTGAAGGGCACGGGCAACATCGCCGTGCGCAACGAGGGCGGAGTGACAGTGAGCGACGTGGCCGACATCGAGGGGCTGAAGGGCAACGGCAACTTCCGCCGCGACCGCTATGCCCTGGGTGCAGAGCTCAAGAGCAAACCACTGGCCATCCGATCTGAGTATATGATAGGCAAGGACGGCCACACCGACAGCAACGGGTTCTATGCCACCGGTACAGCGAACAACGTCGTGAAACACCTCGACTGGATAGTCTCCTACGACCACCTGGACATCTGGTCCGGTCGCACCGACCGCTACACCACCGGCCTACAGTATTGGTTCTACCCCAAGTGCCGTCTGCAACTAAGCTACAGCCTCACAAAGCAGCCCGGCAAGGAGAAGCAACACGCCCTGCTCACACAGATGCAGATACGGTTCTAGGCAGGACAACAATATAGTGCGGGTCAGTGAGGACAGACACCTGTCTCCACTGACCCGCTTATACATCAGCCCCCCCTGCAGGACAAAGGCCCCAATGAAGGCACTCTGTCACCAACGACTCGCTGGAGTGACGGGCAGAGCGTCCGTCAATGCTGTCTAAAGTTCCACTTCGAGTTGTCGCTGTTGAAGCCGAACGGGGCTAAGCCCGGGGAACAATCGCCCAGTGACACCAAAGCCAATTTTTCACCGGTGCCCGGCACCGCCTTGGGCATGATGCGATAAGTTCCATCCGTGAGCTGGTCTATGCGCCACAGTTGAGCATCCTCTCCCGTGAAGTCCGGCTTGGCTATGACATCACACTGTGCTGTAGCCGTAAGACACCGTGTCGTGCCGGCTATACATATTTTGTAATAGGGGCCACCAAGAGATCCATCCTTGCCTGCAGGCGTGATGGTCCACTTCTGATGGGGACGGAACATGTAATCGTTCATCCGCACCATCACCTCACCCTCGGGCCAACCGCCTTCCACCTCTTCAAGGGATTGAGGGGCAATAGCTTTCAAAGGCACAGCCGGCTTTCTCCAGAAGGGTTCGATGTCACGCTCCAGCCGAACGAAGTCCACGGCCAACTCCAAGGCATAGCCTCTGCGCTCCGACTCTATCTCGTAGGTACCTTCATGGAACTCGTCACCCGCCACGGGCCAGTCGTTTCTCCAAAGCAAAGGACGAATAGCCAGCACACTCCTTCCACCTTGGCGGAAGTCCGACTCATAATGGAAAGACATCTTCTCCACGCCATCCTCCTCGATGAAACGTCCGAAATGTCCGGGACCGGTCTTCAGATTGTTGGCGGCAATCACCATCTTGCCTCCTCCCTGCAGCATGTCCCGGCCCACATTGTCGAGGTACGGACCAGTCACCTGGCGGGAACGGCCCACTACGATGTTGTAGGTGGAGTTAGGCCCGTCGCAACACGTGCCGTGGGTACCCAGGAGGTAATACCAGCCATTGCGATAGATCAAGTCGGTGGCCTCGCAGTCGATGGCTATGTTGACAGGTTCATTGCCAGGCATCCGCTCGCCGGTCGTCGGGTCGAGCTCCACCAGGCGGATGAAGCCGAAATAGGTGCCGTAGCTCAGCCAAAGCCGACCCGTCGTCGGGTCGAGCAAGAGACCGGCATCGATGGCATCGCAATCCTCGTCATCCAACGAAGAGGCCACCACTACGGGATCGGTATATTTGAAGTCGGGCGAGTTGGGGTCGAGTGTCTTGTTCCACATGGTCAGCACCTCGCCTTTGTGACCGCCGCCCAATCCGCCACCCGTAGCGCTATAGGCCACCAGATAGCGGTCGCCTATCTTCAACACATCGGGGGCAGCGCCACGGCCGGGGCGCACGGCACCGCCCTGCCAAGTCCACCCGTCGGCAGACCAAAGTCCACCCTCGCCGGTTCCAAAGGTATAGTATTTGCCATCGCATTCGGCAATGGTGGAGGGGTCGTGGATGAAAGGCTCACCCACCTGTGCTTTCGCCTCATGAGGCAGGGCGGAGAGCAAAGCGCTCAGGGCGCTTGTATATAATAAGGTATACTTCATCTCGTTTTTACTTTACATGAATGGATATGTTGCGGACTGGGTTGCCCTGTCCGTCAATGAATCTGATACAAAAATCGCTCATACCGGGGCCATTGATGACCGCTCCACGCAGGACGTTGCGGCCCTTCTTCAGTGTGAGCTTCCTCGACACCACATCGTCGCGGACCATGCGGCGGTCGCCCTCCAGCATCACAACCTCCTCACCATTGAGCCACCACATGGACGCGCTGTTCGAGCCGACGGACAAACGTACGTCCGCCAGTTCCTCGGGACTGTCGATAATGGTGACCGCCCAGAAGAGCACGCCGTAGCGAGTCTTGTCCAGCGAGGTTGCAAAGCGGAAGAGCTTCACATTATAGAGTTTGCTGTCCAACGCATGCCATCTCAGCTTCTCCTTGCCCACCTTCACAGTAGCGCCATCCTTGGGCAATGCGTCTTGTTGCCCGGTGAAGTATGGTGCATTGAACTTCTCTTTGAGATAGGAGTCGGTAAACACCGTGTTGCCTTTGATGGGCATGGAGATGGGTTCCAGCAACAGCCATCGTTGAATGAAGCCATCCCCATCCGGCCTCACCGGTTGCTCGCCGGCAGCGGTGAAATAGGGATTGATGGCCTCTGGAAGCTTCCGGCCCTGGGCATCCACAGAGGTATGCACCAGAAGGCATCCGCAGAGGCACAACAGCCCTGCTACGCTTTTAGTAAATCTGTTATTCACCATAGTCGTCTCTATTTATGTGAATCCTTAGTACCGTCAGCGAGTGGGCTGCCAGGTCATCAGCCCGGTTTAGATTGAGGGTGGTGCTGACGGCCTTCGTCACAGCCGACCAGCCCTGGGGCGATACGAACATCGAGTAGCAGAACATGGCATGAGTCGGGGGATTCACGTCCACATTGACAGTCGCTTTTTGTGCCATGCCCATTGCCGGTAGCATTGCCATCAGCAATGAGGCCCATAATAGTTTTCCGTTCATTATTGTTTGGATTAAGGGTTATACAACAGAGGCCGGTGTCCTCCCACGGTCATTCAAGTCCACAGCCTCGTCATGGTTTACATCTGGGCACAAAAGTAGTCGATACATCAAGAAGTCGCCACTTCCCGATGTTTCAAATCCTTTGGTATATCGTTCAATATTGTCGCGTGGGTCTACAGGCCCGCTATCGCGAAGCAGTGTTGAAGGTAAACTTCGAGGAGAAACAATCTGAATTAAGCAGTTGGTATCTAAGACCAATCGGTCCGCGCAAGCCTTCGCAAGACAGATTATATTTCTACTTTATAATATTTCCACCTTATAACCGCCTCATGGGTCAGCACACAACCACACTAATCACTTGACTTCACCGACTCGCTAAGCGGACTAACGCTAAACTGCTAATCCATCAAGCCACGGACTTCCTTCTCGGCCAACCCAGTGGCGGAGGCAATCTGCTGAGCATCCATTCCCATTTCTATCATCTTTCGAGCGATATTGAGTCTTTCCTTCACTTGTCCTTCGGCCAGTCCTTCGGCACGTCCTTGCTCCAGGCCTTGTTCTATGCCTTGCTCCAGAGCGGTATCTAGGGAGTTCTTTAAGTCGCGGTACACTTTCACACTATCTTCGTACTCACGGCGTTCGATTTTGGTGAAGCGAGCTATCTCAGCCTCCTCGAAGAGGTGGGTGAAGATTTTCTCCTTCAGCGCTGCGGGACGTTTGTCGAGTCGCGAGAGATTCTTCAGGACATACATCCACTTATCGTACATCGTCACCAGTTCATCCTCCGTCTTATTGAACTTTGCCACCTCAACGTACTTGAAGGAAAGTTTGTCGTTGAACACGCGGTGTGTCTTCTTGTCGAGCAGACCTACGTCGTGATTGATGTCCTGCCGGTCGAAGGCATCGTCGTTGAGGTCGAAATTGACAATAGCCACCGTGTAGACGCGGTCGAGCCGGAAGTCCCATACGGTTCCCTTAGGGGCTTGTTCGCGTATGGGGAAGGTTGCATAGAAGAGCGAGCGGTCCTTGAAGTATTTCTGGAAGGCGTTCTGCATCTCCACGATGAACTTCTCGCCGCGTTCGTTCTCGCAGTAGACATCGAAGATGGCTTTCCGTTCGGTGAAGCCGTCGCCCATATGTTCGCTGTTGAGGTATTTCACATCCCTGATCACCTCGGCTCCGTCGAAGAGAGAGTTGAGGAAGTTGATGAGCAAGTCCTTATTCGGCTTCGTACCAAAGATGCGTTTGAAGCCAAAGTCGGTCAGTAAACTGATGTAGCGGTCGTCTGTCAGTCCCATAGATTTGTCCTCCATTCTGTATGTTCATAGAAGTTACGTTGCAAATATACGCACATTTGCGAAGAGTACAAATTTCACCGTAAGCTTTTGTCTACTCCTACATTGAAGTGTAGCGCGGGTCAGTTCTACTGGAGATTATCAAGGCGTACAATCACAGGTCGTTTACCATCGAAAGACAGTTGAATACATAACGAACCGTGACGATATCTCTGTACAAAGTCACTGAACAGGTGTTCAAAGGCTCTGAACAGACGTTCAAAGACATTAAACGTGTGTTCAAAGACTTTGAACAGAGATTTCAGAATGGTTCAATGGCAAATGAAGAGCAGTTCGGTTGCCAAACAACTATGGTTCGTTGCAAACACAACGGCACATTGTTCTGCGGAGCTTTACTGGACGTATGGGAAATAACATTATCTTTGCATCAACAAAACTACTGATGATTATGAATTGGACAGAACTCCTCTCAAACAAGCGGTTCGGCATGGAGGAACTGCACGCGGTGCGCAAGGACGACCGCACGGAGTTTCAGCGGGACTATGACCGGCTGATATTCTCCGCTCCGTTCCGACGACTGCAGAACAAGACACAGGTGTTCCCGCTGCCGGGCAGCATCTTCGTCCACAACCGGCTTACGCATAGCCTTGAGGTGTCGTGCGTGGGACGTTCGCTGGGCAACGATGTGTCGAAGCAGTTGCTCGCGAAGCACCCCGGACTGCAGCAGGAGTGTCCCTACCTGCAGGAGATAGGAGCCATCGTGTCCGCCGCTTGCCTGGCGCACGACCTGGGCAACCCACCTTTCGGCCACTCGGGCGAGAAGGCCATCGACACCTACTTCTCGGAAGGGAAGGGCCTGGCGCTGAAGCCACAGCTGAAGGATGAGGAGTGGGCGGACTTCATACACTTCGAAGGGAACGCCAACGCCTTCCGCCTGCTGACGCACCAGTTCAACGGCCGGCGCAAGGGAGGCTTCGCCATGACCTACTCCACACTGGCCGCCATCGTGAAGTACCCCTACTCGTCGCAGCTGGCTAAGGAGAAAGGGAAGTTCGGCTTCTTCCTGAGCGACCAGGACGGATACCTGAAGATAGCCCAGGAACTGGGCATCAAGCGCATCAGCAAGGAGGGGGAACCCCTGCAGTTCGCACGCCACCCGCTGGTGTACCTGGTGGAGGCGGCGGACGACATCTGCTACCAGATAATGGACCTGGAGGACGCGCACAAGCTGAAGATACTCACCACGGAAGAGACGAGACAGTTGCTGCTGGGATTCTTCGACGAGGAGAAGCGGGCCCACGCACAGGAGATATGCGATATGGTGCACGACGTGAACGAGCAGATAGCCTACCTGCGGTCGGGCGCCATCGGTCAGCTGACCCGGGAGTGCACACAGACCTTCATCGACAACGAGGAGGCAATACTCGATGGCACGTTCCAAGGGTCGCTCATCAAGGGAATGTCGCCTGCCGTGAAGGACGCCTACGACCACTGCGCCAAGGTGTCGTTCCAACGGATCTACCGCTCGCGCTACGTGCTGGACATAGAGCTGGCCGGTTTCCGCGTCATCAGCAGCCTCATCGACCTGATGATAGAGGCCGTGCTGGCACCGGACCACACCTACTCGCGCCTGCTCATCGACCGCGTGTCGGAGCAGTACGACATGCTCTCGCCCACCCTCTACGGCAAGGTGCAGGCTGTGCTCGACTACATCTCAGGCATGACGGACGTGTTCGCCCTCGACCTCTACCGCAAGATAAACGGCAACAGTCTGTCCACCATCTGAGCGTAGGCACTGGGACGGACGACGACACGAAAAGGACCGGCATTTCAGATTTATTTCAGAAACGGGACGCACCTTTGCATAGAAACAACACATATAGGAGGACTTATGAAGATACTCATCGTGGAAGACGAACCTTCGTTAAGGGAACTGGTTCAGCGCTCACTGGAGAAGGAACGCTATGTGACAGAGACCGCAAGTGACTGCAGCACAGCACTGCAGAAGATTGAGGTGTACGACTACGACTGTGTGTTGCTCGACATCATGCTGCCTGACGGGAGTGGACTGAAGATACTGAAGCGGCTGAAAGAGCTGCACAAGCGCGAAAACGTCATCATCCTGTCGGCCAAGGACTCCATAGAGGACAAGGTGAGCGGACTGGAACTGGGCGCAGACGACTATCTGCCCAAACCTTTCCATCTGGCCGAGCTGACGGCAAGGATAAAGAGCGTCATCCGGCGCAACCACCACGACGGGGAGCGGCACCTGTGCCTGGGGAACATACGCATGCAGCCCGACTCGTTCGTCGTGGCCGTCAACGACCGCGAGATAGAGCTCAACCGGAAGGAGTATGACATCCTCTACTACTTCATGAACCGTCCCAACCGGATGGTCAACAAGAACACACTGGCCGAGTCTGTGTGGGGAGACCACATAGACCAAGTGGACAACTTCGACTTCATCTACACGCAGATCAAGAACCTGCGCAAAAAGTTGAAGGACGCCGGCGCCAACGTGGAGATAAAGGCCGTATATGGCTTCGGCTACAAAATGATTGTCGAATAACCCTCAACCGCAGGTACATGAAACTGTTCTACCACGTGCTGTTCCGCCTGTCCGTAGGCATCATCGTGATACTGACGGCATGGGCCGTGTTCTTCTACGCCGCCATCATCGACGAGATAAACGATGAGGTGGACGACAGCCTGGAGGATTACTCGGAGCTAATCATCATCCGCTCGCTGGCCGGAGAGAAACTACCGTCGAAAGACAACGGCTCGAACAACCAGTACTTCCTGACGGAGGTGGACGAGGAATACCTCCGTCGGCACGAGAACATCAGCTACCAGGACTCCATGGTCTACATCCCCGAGAAGCGGGAGACCGAGCCGGCACGCATACTGACGACACTGTTCCGCAACGACGAGGGCACCTGTTACAAGCTGACCGTCTCCACACCCACCATCGAGAAAGAGGACCTCCAGAGCGCCATGCTCCACCTGATCATCTACCTCTACGTCGCCTTGCTGCTCACCATCATCCTCATCGACGTATGGGTGTTCCGCCAGAGTCTGAAACCCCTCTACGTGCTGCTCCACTGGCTGGACCATTACCGCCTGGGCAAGAAGAACGCGCCGCTCGGCAACGAGACGCGCATCACGGAGTTTCGGAAGCTAAACGAGGCAGCCCTGCGCTATGCGGCACGCAGCGAGGAGATGTATGAGCAACAGAAGCAGTTCATCGGCAATGCCTCGCACGAGATGCAGACCCCCTTGGCTATCTGCCAGAACCGGCTGGAGATGTTGTTGGAGGACGAGAGCCTCAGCGAGGCGCAGATGGGAGAGCTGCTGAAGACACTACAGACACTGGACCATGCCACCAAGCTGAACAAGTCGCTACTGTTGCTCTCCAAGATAGACAACAGCCAGTTCGCCGACACCACCACCGTCTGCCTCAACGACGTGCTGAAGCGACACGCCGACGACTACCGGGAAGTGTACGCATACCGGGGCATCGCGCTCGACATACGCGAGGAGGGACAGTTCCGACAGGAGATCAACGAATCGCTGGCCACCATACTGATGACCAACCTGCTGAAGAACGCCTATGTGCACAACGTAGACGGCGGGGACATCACCGTCACACTGACGGCGCGGCATATCGCCCTCAGCAACAGCGGCGAGAAGAAACCCCTGGACGGGAAGCGGGTGTTCGAACGCTTCTACCAAGGCGACCGCAAGAAGGGGTCCACCGGACTGGGCCTGGCCATCGCCTCCTCCATCTGCAGACAATACGGGTTGCTCCTCTCCTATTCGTATACCGACGAGCGGCATGTGTTTGTCATCAGAAAAAGATGAAGAATATTCGCGGATTTCAGAATCATTTCAGATTCGCGCCTCATCTTTGCATCAGAAACAATAAATCAGAGTAACAAACCACTTAATTGAGAATCTATCATGAAACAGTTAGCCCTCATGCTCGTCAGCCTGTTCGCCCTGCAAACCGCGGTGTTGGCGGACGACGACAAGCCCATCCGACTGGAGCAGATGCCCCAACAGGCCCAACGCTTCATCAAGCAGCATTTCCCCGACAGCTCCATCGCACTGGCCAAGATGGAGAGTGATTTCCTGAGCAAAAGCTACGACATCATCTTCACCAACGGCGACAAGGCGGAGTTCGACAAAGCGGGAGAGTGGACAGAAGTGAACTGCAAATACAGCCAAGTGCCGACGGCCATCGTACCCGCAGCCATTCGCGACTACGTGAAGAAGCAGTATCCCGACGCCAAGGTGCTGAGGATAGAGAAGGAGAAGCGCGGCTACGAGGTGAAGCTTTCCAACGGATGGGAAGTGACATTCGACAAGAACTTCAACGTGACAGACATAGACAGATAACAAACCACCCTAAATACATCAAGAATATGAAACTGAATTTATACGTATGCTCATTGGCCCTTTGCGGCGCGATGGCTTTGCAGAGTTGCAGCGACGACAACAACCCGACAAATGTATCCGAAGCGATACAGAGTGCCCTCCAGGCGAAATACCCCTCGGTGACCGGCGAAGAGTGGGAACAGAAGTCGGGATACTATGTAGCGGAGTTCCGCACAAACGGGATGGAGACGGACGCATGGTTCACCACCGCAGGTGTGTGGTGCATGACGGAAACGGACCTGGGAAGAGACAAGAGCGCCCTGCCAAGTGAGGTGAAAGTGGCATTCGAGGGCAGCGACTACAAGACCTGGACCGTGGAGGACATCGACAAGTATGAGCGGCCGAACGAGACCTTCTACCTGATAGAGGTGGAGACCGCCGGGAAGCCCGACCACAAGCTCTACTACGCCACCGACGGTACTCTACTAAAGAGCGTGGACGACGCAGAGAACGACGACGTACTCCCCACCACCGTCATCTGACACAGTTCCTGACGGAGAGAATCAAGACCTAAGCGATTCACCCCTCACCAACGAGGGGCGAATCGATTTTCTATTATAGTGACAGTAGTGAGTGTGAATAACAGTAGAAAAAAAGACGTACGCTCCTACCCGAGGATTTTGGTGGCATCAACACTTCAATTAGTATGAAGGGCGGAGCGTACGTTATATCATTGCAGATTCAGCAGTTTCCTTGCTTCCCCATTGGCATTCGCATCCAGATGGATGCCGTAGTTGTGGTAGATGTACGGGCCCAGCACATCGTTGCGGTGGAGGGTTATCTGTTGCAGGTAGAAGGCGGAGAAGACAGCGTTGATCTCCGACTCGCCCATCCCCTCCGTGTGGAGGCACTTGTCCTGGCAGACCTGAAGGTCGTTGAAGAAATGCTGCAGGTCGTCGTTGAGCGTAGTGCCGCCAATGAGCACATAGTCGCCTATGATAAGGTTGACGGTGCCGTTCTCCACCACCACGGGCATGTCAAAGGTATTGTCCGCTTCGCGGGAGCTCATCAGACGGACAGTCATCATACGTGGAGTGTCTACATTGTCGGCCAGGCTGACGGTGAAGTCACCCTTGCTTATGGCGGCGCTATCCACATGGTGGCCATTCTCGTCGAGCAACAGGGCGCAGCAGTACTCATCGAAAGCCGTATGTCCACGGAGCGACCACCCCTGCCGGGTGCAACGGGCCATCAGGCAACAGGCTGTGACGGCCAGCAGACCAAATATCAGTTTGTATTTCATAGTCAGTCATTGGTATTTGGAAAAAGAAAAGCGATCCGTCTAATCTTGCAATTAGCAGAATCGCTTTTCAACATTATTAGTAGTGTGTGATATGAGATCAGAATCTGAAACCGAGTTTCAACACCGGCATCTCTATCAGTTTGAGGTTATGGTGCGACGTCATGTACTTGTCGAACCCTTGCGGGCAGATCTGGATGACATCGTAGCGATAAACCAGCGGTTGACACTCCAGTGCCAGAATGAGGCCCTTGCTAAGGCTGTATTCCACACCGGCAACCAGTCCGCCTTTGATGGCATACATCTGGCCGACATTGCCTGCAGCATAGTAGACATGCTTATCCAGGCCATCGACCTCGGCGTCACCAAAGTCGTCTTCACCATCAGCGTAGGTGCCCACATACGGTTCCTTCGTGTCGACGCGCGCCATTTGGAACCCTGCGGCTACTCCCACGTAAGGATTGATGCGCGGATTGCTCGTCTGGAAATAACGGTCCGTACCCACGTTGACAAACCAGTTGTTGGAGGCTTGTGCGTTGATGTACTTCTGTTCGGGGATAATCATGTCGGCAACGGATTCGTAGTCGCCTTCCACATAATCCTTCTTAGGAGTGACATCGATATTCATACCCAGCGACAGGTTGAGGCTCCAGAGGTCGGAGACGAAATATTTCACCTGCACACCAAGCATGTTGGTCAAACTGTTATCGGTCATACCGGAGATGTTCAGATAACTGCCGAGTTGTCCCGACGTGGCGGTGCTTCCGTTGGGAAGACCTACTGAACCGGTCGTGTTGGTGATTTTCGACTGGAGCAGGGCAGAGTAGTCGTCGCCATAGGTCTGACCGCTGTTGCCCAGCATCAGTGATATCTGCCACTGACCTTTCCGGGGAGCATACACTACACCATCCTTGTCGCAACCGGCTGACTGCTGCGCCTTCACAGGCGCAGCAACAGCGATTAACAATAGAATTGAGTATAGTAATTTTCTCATTTTATTTCTATTAAATATACTAATAGGTAATGTTTAGTTACTGAACGTTGAGCTCAGTCATCTTCGCATTCAGAGCCTCCAGAGCAACGTTGTATTCTTCCTGAGCTGCCTTGTAAGCATCCTGTGCGTCCTCCAGGTCTTGCTGAGCCAGTTCGTAAGCGGCTTTCTCGTCGCCACTCTGAGTCAGCTTGGCAAGAGCCTGTTTAGCTTTCGTCAGCGAAGACTGTGCCGAAACAAGGTTCGTCTCTGCATCCTCAACTTTTCCCTTGCAGACACGTACATACTCTTTGAGGTTATCCTCATCGAAGGTATACTCTGTAGCAGTGCCAGCGTAAGAACCCTTGTAAGAAGTTATAGCGCCTTCGTAAGCATCGAGCAGTTCAGTCATTGCCACATTCTCATACTCAGCCTCGGTTACAGCCACTTGAGTCTCGGCAACCCTTTCGTTGTACTCAGCAAATTTTGCATCGTAAGCAGCCCAGGCATCATCAACAGTCTTCTTGATAGAAGCCTTCAAAGCCTCAGTTGAAGCAATCTCAGCCTCTATGGTCTTGATCATAGTGGCAACGTCGCTGTCGTTCGTCTGGAGAGCCTTGCGGTATGCGATGTACTCGTTGATGTACTTCACGTCTCCAAGGAGTCCGAATTCATCGAGCAAGTCTGCATAGTCATCCATATCGATGAGGGAAGCTTTAATGTTACCATCCTCATCATCACCAGTTTCGTATGCTACGATTTGCTTCTTAACATAAGCATTCATCTGGTCTTCGGTAACAGCTGTCAGACGAGGAGTACCGGTTGTGGCATCGTCAAATACTGTTCCGAATGTCGCCTTTGCATATGCCTTGATAGCAGCCTCCAACTCATCGTGATTCAAAGCAACCACCTTCTCAATTTCCACTGCTATGAGCAGTTTCTTAGCATTCAGCGTAGAAGCGGCGTTCACAACATCATAACCCGGAGTAGAGATGGATACAGTTCCATCTTTCACTTTATTGATGAATGCAGTATAGCTACCCTTCTTGGAATCTGTGATAGTCTTCTGAGCGGCATCCACCTTCTTCATTGCCTCATCAAGGTTCTTTGTCTCAGCAATTACGGTTTCATTAATCTTCTTCAGAGCCTCTTCGTAAGCTTCATTTGCAGCTTTGTAAGCATTTGTCTTAGTGGTATTGGCATCAAGTATGGCTTTATCATAAGTTTTGCCTGCGGCATCCACTATTTCAGACTGAATCTCTGCTTCGGCCTTAGCATTGTTAGCTTTTGCAGCATTCAATGCAATCAAAGCATTAGCGGCATTAGCTTGCAATGTAGCATACGCAGTAGAACTAGAATCAAATGAAGGACTCATTATGTAGTTAGATAAAGCAGTCTGTGCATTGTCGTATGCAGTCTGTGCATTAGTTTGAGCCTTCTCGTAAGCTGCCTTCTGAGTCTTAGCAGTTGCAGCAGCTCCATTCTCGGTTGCAGTCTTAGCCTTCTTGGCATCGCTTACAGCTGCCGTGTACGCATCTTCAGCAGCCTTCACAGCAGCCTTACCTGCCTTATCAGCAGTTTCCTTATCCTTTTCGGTCTGATCAATCTTTGCTTGAACGGCATTGTAGGCAGTAATAGTGGCATTGAGGGCCTCAACATCTTTCTTCAAGGCGTTGTACTCCTTCTCAATCTTCTCGGGAGAAGTTGTGCCGTACTTCTTGTCGGGATCTGCCTTATAAGCAGCTACAGCGTTGCTCCAGAG
Source organism: Bacteroidaceae bacterium (assembly GCA_963643925.1). Classification (GTDB taxonomy): domain Bacteria; phylum Bacteroidota; class Bacteroidia; order Bacteroidales; family Bacteroidaceae; genus Phocaeicola_A. The sequence continues at coordinate 1,963 of CAVINS010000042.1, read as the reverse complement.
TTCATAATACTTATTGTACTTCGCCACAATCTCTTTCTGCTCCTCTGTCTTCTCGGCGATAATCTCCGCATCGTTGGCATCGTCGTTATCGCTACGAACAGACAGATTCAAGTCATCCAAGAGATCATTCAGGGCATCGAGTCTGTTATCAATGCTTGCCATATCGCTATAAGAAGCAGTGGCCTTCTGTGAAGAGGCTGTGCCGCTAACACCGCCAACCAAAACGCCCTTCGTAGTGAAGCTGAATGCGGGTACTTCCACAACCTTATCTTCTGCAGCCGCTGCCTCATCAGCCAATTTCTTATATGCCGGCTCGTAGGTTTGGTCAAGTGTCTGCTTTTCCTCGGCAGCTTTAACCTGGGCATCAGCGAGCTTGCGATCGGCTGCGTTCTTCTTCTCCTGAATCTCGGCATACTTCGTTGCAAGGTCAGCCACCTTCAAGCCTTGAGCCTCGGCGTAGGTTGCCTGAGCCTCTTTCAGAGCCTCTTCCTGAGCAGCCACTTTACTCTCTGCCAAAGCGACCTTATTTTCGAGAACCGGTTTGTCTACCTCAGCTTGTGCTTCCAAAGCGCTCAGTGCCTTGTCCAATTCACGCTGTGCGTCACGCAGGTCTTCAGCACGTGACTCCATTTCTGCCTTGGCATGTTTTACATCGCCTTTGTAAGATGTAAGGGCATTGTCGATGGCAGTAGATTTCTGTACAGCCAAATTTACCAACAGAGCCTGATACTCAGCCTCTGCCTTCTTGTAGGTGAGTTCCCATTCCTTTGCAGCCTGTTCGGCAGAAGCCTTAGCCTCAGCCAACTCCTGCTCTGCCTGTGCTTTCTTCATCTCAGCCTCCAGCTTTTCCGACTCTGTTTGAGCCTTTATCAGTTCAGCCTGAGCCTCTGCAATGGTAGCCTCAGCCTTCTCGCGAGCTGCCTGTGCCTTCACATACTCAGCCTCAGCGTTGATGTAAGCAGCGTTAGCCTCTTCAGTAGCCACTTTAGCTTTCTCTACAGCAGCCTTGGCGGTCAGCAACTCGGCCTTCGCACCACGGAGCTCCTCAATACCCGCCGGCTCGTCGATGTCCACACATCCGGTAAGCAATGGTGTCGTTCCCATCAATAACAGGGATGCGACTAAATAAGTGATTTTCTTCATACTTTATTAGTTCAACTTGTTAATAAATAATTGATTCCTATTTTGTTCCGACTAACGGTTTCGCAAAGGAAGAAAGAAAAGCGATTGAGGAACGTGATAGCATGTCATCAAAGGGTTTACATGTAAACGCATTGGCGACATCGCACAGGGCCCTCATGCGCACACCGTGGCCGACTATCCTTTGTACCGTAGCAGCAGAACCCCGACAGGGGAGCAGAAGCGGAACCGCTACTTGCGGCCCGCTACTCCAACTCCCCCGTCCGACTTCTGTATTCGGCGGAATAGACTTGGAAGAAGTCGTACTCCAAGATTTGGGAGATGCGCATGAGCATCTCCGTATCTATACAGTCCTTCTTGAAGACCTTGTACAGATTTTGTCTACTACACGGTATCTGGGCAGAAAGCCAAACGACCGTTTTCCCATTCTCATTGAGTTTTGACTGAATAAGTTGTCCGATAGATATCATATATCCTTCCATTTGCGTTGTTGTTTACAAAAGAATTAAATAATGTAATAGTGTTAATGAGATAAACGTCGCCATTTACTTTACATGTAAACTTATGGGCGACACTTTGGTATTAGGGATGTGTGTTTCTGCACTCGTTATATTGTCTGAAAACACATATACGCCTGGTGCGTTGTGAAGTGGTGAAGGCCCTGCGGTGCGGGCGCACGGATGCAGTACGGGCCACTGCATGGTATCCACGCAATGGCCCGTACTATATATAATAATGTATACGAGATTACACTAAATCCGTATGGGGGGGTAATCACCAGGAAATCACCTTGTTAGCTCCGGATGTTATCTTCAGCGACTCG
>CAVINS010000041.1:0-32136 GCA_963643925.1 Bacteroidaceae bacterium | reverse complement strand
GAAGAGCAGAAGGAAGAGCAGAAGGAAGAGCAGAAGGAAGAGCAGAAGGAAGAGCTGAAGGAAAAGCTGAAGGATTGGCCGAAGGGTTGTCGAAAGGAGTGACTATGGTCGCAAAAGCAATGCTGGCAAACGGAATGGACATCCAGACGGTATCCCAGCTGACGGGGCTCTCCGAAGAAGAAATAGAGCGTGTGCGATAACCGTCTAACCACCTCCGATAAACGGTTCAAACCGATTTGGCCGGTTGGCGTAGGCTTTGCTTTGGGGTGATAAGACAATAACTGAACGACTTATGATAGACAGAAACGAATTGAACAAGAGGGTAGAGCGGGCTGAGGAACTATTCCTACAGGGCTACAACTGCTCGCAAAGCGTGGTGGTGGCATTTGCCGACCTCTACGGATTCACCGAGGAACAAGCCCTCCACATGTCCGCCTCCTTTGGCGGCGGCATCGGACGGATGCGCGAAACATGCGGCACGGCCTGCGGACTCTTCATGATGGCCGGGCTGGAGAAATGCGCTCTGAAAGGGGAGGACCGCGAGAGCAAGGCGGCGAACTATGCCATGGTGCAACAGCTGGCCGAGGAATTCAAACGCCGCAACGGAGCGTTGCGCTGTGCTGACCTGTTGCGGCTGGGAAAGGACGCTCCCGTAGTGGCCATCCCTGAGCAACGTACCCCCGAATACTACAAGAAACGCCCCTGTCCAAAGCTCGTGCGGACGGCCGCGGAGATATGGGTGGAGTTCTACGAGAAGCTCCATGAAGGGGAAAATGAAACGGAATCGTAGCTTAATTGCCGCATAAATAGGAAATAATTGAACTATAATAACTTTTATTTGGTTTGATAAGTGATATTTATGTATCTTTGCAGCGCAAATAAAAAGCATTCTGCTTATAGGGGAATGCTGAGTTATGTTTCATTTAAAATAGAAATTACATGTTAAAGGAAAAAGCGGGTGTCATTGCAGGACAGATTTGGAATGCATTGAACGGAACAGAAGGTTTGACACAGAAACAAATCAAGAAAGCCACCAAGATTGTAGACAAGGATTTCTTTCTTGGTATGGGTTGGTTGTTGAGAGAAGACAAGCTGGAAGTCTCTGAGATCGACGGCGAGTACTTCGTCAAGCTGAAATAATCTGCCGGACAGTTATTCTCTGATGATATTAACAAGGGGCGTTGGTTCTTTTTGGAGGACACAATGCCCCTTGTTTTGTATGCCATATCGGCTGTCGCCGGATAGATCGAAATGCCTAAGACACATTCATATCCCCCTTTCCGTCGCCCGGTGGAACCGTTATTTGAGAGGGATTTGCCACATTATCCTCCAAAGGGACTTTTTTAGTTCAAACTTTTTTCTAACTTTGCATCACGAAATTAGAGTAAGAAGTAAAACTTAAATGAAGAATATACGCAATTTTTGCATCATAGCTCATATAGACCATGGTAAGTCAACCTTGGCGGACAGATTGTTGGAATACACACACACCATCCAGGTGACCGAAGGGCAAATGCTCGACGACATGGACCTGGAGCGCGAGCGCGGTATCACCATCAAGAGCCACGCCATACAGATGGAGTACACCTTTAAGGGGGAGAAGTATATCCTCAACTTGATTGATACTCCGGGACATGTGGACTTCTCGTATGAGGTGTCACGCTCCATAGCCGCCTGCGAGGGCGCTCTGCTGATTGTGGACGCCTCGCAAGGCGTTCAGGCACAGACCATTTCGAACCTCTATATGGCTATCGACCACGACCTGGAAATCATCCCCGTAATCAACAAATGCGACATGGCCAGCGCCATGCCCGATGAGGTGGAGGACGAGATAGTGGAACTGCTGGGTTGCGACCGCAGCGAAATCATCCGTGCCTCGGGTAAGACCGGCATGGGCGTGGAAGAGATACTGAACGCCGTGGTGGAGCGCATACCGCACCCCGAAGGTGACGAGAAGGCTCCGCTCCAGTGCTTGATTTTCGACTCTGTGTTCAACTCCTTCCGCGGCATCATCGCTTACTTCAAAATAGAGAACGGCGTGATTCGCACGGGCGACAAGGTGAAGTTCTTCAATACCGGCAAGGAGTATATTGCCGACGAGATAGGTGTGCTGAAGATGGACATGATTCCACGCAATGAACTGCGTACAGGCGACGTGGGCTACATCATCTCCGGCATCAAGACCTCACGCGAGGTGAAGGTGGGCGATACCATAACGCACATAGCCAACCCTTGCAGCGAAGCCATCTCCGGTTTTGAGGAGGTGAAGCCGATGGTGTTTGCCGGTGTCTATCCCATTGAATCGGAGGACTTCGAGGACCTTCGCTCGTCGCTCGAGAAACTGCAGCTGAACGATGCTTCGCTGACCTTCCAACCGGAGTCGTCCGTAGCCTTGGGCTTCGGCTTCCGCTGCGGATTCCTCGGTCTGCTACACATGGAGATTGTGCAGGAGCGCCTTGACCGCGAGTTCAACATGAACGTCATCACCACCGTGCCCAACGTGTCGTATCAGATTTACGACAAGCAGGGGCACATGACCGAAGTGCACAACCCCGGTGGAATGCCTGACCCGACGCTGATAGACCACATCGAAGAGCCTTACATCAACGCGTCCGTCATCACCACCACCGATTACATAGGCCCCATCATGACGCTCTGCCTAAGCAAGCGTGGCGAACTGGCCAAACAGGAATACATCTCGGGCAACCGCATGGAACTGCACTACAAGATGCCGCTGGGCGAGATAGTGATAGACTTCTACGACAAGCTGAAGAGCATCTCCAAGGGTTATGCCTCGTTCGACTATCATCCGGCAGGCTTCCGCCCTTCGAAGCTGATAAAGCTGGACATCCTGCTGAACGGCGAGCCGGTGGACGCACTCTCCACTCTCACACACGTGGACAATGCCTACGAACTGGGCCGACGCATGTGCGAGAAACTGAAGGAACTCATTCCGCGGCAGCAGTTCGAGATTGCCATACAGGCAGCTATCGGAGCGAAAATCATTGCCCGCGAGACCATAAAGGCCGTACGCAAGGATGTGACAGCCAAGTGCTATGGTGGCGACGTGAGCCGTAAGCGCAAACTGCTGGAGAAACAGAAGAAGGGTAAGAAACGTATGAAACAGATAGGTAACGTGGAGGTGCCGCAAAAGGCTTTCCTGGCGGTGCTGAAACTTGATTGACGCACATAGAATATGGAGAAGAAGAGGGACATAGCCGAAATGATTTCAGACCGGTACTACAAGCTGTCGCGTCTGAACAGGGAAAAACTGGCTATGGCTTTGGTGCCTTTCAAGCTGAAGAAGGGCGAGAAGCTGGTCGATAGAGGAGAACGGTGCAACTACATCTACTTTATCGAGAAGGGCATCGTGCGTCAGTATTACTTCAAGTACAACAAAGACCTTACGGAACACTTCGCTTGTGAGGGAGAGATGGTGACGTGCATCGAGAGCTTCTGGCTGAAGCAGCCTTCGCAACTGATGATAGAGACCCTGGAGAACACTGCCTCGTGGGGCATCTCCTACGACGACTGGATGGCCCTGACCGAGGAGTCGAGGGAGATAGATATGCTCTACCGCCACATCCTGGAGACGGGCTTGATACAGTCGCAACGGAAAGCCGACATGCTGCGGTTCGAGCCGGCCCACGTCCGCTACAACCGGTTGTTGGAATCGAGTCCGCAGATTCTGCAACGCGTCCCGTTGGTCCACATCGCCTCTTACCTGCAGATGACTCCCGAGACCTTGAGCCGTGTCCGTTCCGGACAGATGTAACTTACCCCTGAGCATTCCAAAACACATTGCGATTGTCTGTGCCCGTGGAATAAATCAGTTCCTGACCATCAGACTTATCGGGAGTAGTGGCACGCAACAAAAAAATAGGAGGTAAACCCGCCGAGACGATGTTTACCTCCTATGGGGTATACCTATTTATATATAGGTAGGGGAGGGAGTATGTTATTTCAAGATCTCTTCCAATTTGGTGGCGATTTCCTCACCTCTGAGGTCGCGGGCAATGATGACACCGTCCTGACCAACCAAAACGGTTGCGGGGATAGCGTTCACACCATACAGCTTGGCACCTTCGCACTCCCAACCTTTCAGGTCAGACATCTGCGGCCATGTGATTCCCAGATTCTTGATGGCGTCTTTCCAAGCGTCGGCTTTGCTGTCCAATGACACACCTACCACACCGAAGCCTTTAGCCTGATACTTCTTGTAAGCCTCTACTACGTTAGGCATCTCGGCACGGCAAGGACCGCACCAGCTTGCCCAGAAGTCTACCAAAGTAACTTTGTTCTTGCTGATGAAATCGGAGAGCTTCACTGCCTCGCCCTCTGGAGTCTGCATCTCGAAGTCGGTGAACTGCTGACCAACAGCGGTTTTCTTCTTGACCTCCAGTTGCGCTTTGATGCGGACCACTTCATCTCTCTTCTGGAAAGCCTCGGGCATAGCGTTTATAATCTCCTCCTGCTCGGCGGTCTCAAAAGAATAGTAGTTGCGTGAGAAGAGGTAGAGACCGGCCTCGGTAGCGATGTTTGCCTTGATGGTACTCTTGGTAAACTCGTCGCACTCGTCCTGCAGTTTCTCCATTTCTTTAGTCTTGGCTTCTTTGGCCTCCTCGGTGATGGTGGTGTCCATCATAGCCTCGTAGATGGTCTGCATCTGTTTGTACTTCTCGCTGATGGCATTGCCGTACTGTGTATAGATGTCGTTGTTCGCGGTACCTGACACTGTGTTCTCACCCTCTGTGTTCAGCTCAACCTTGATGTTTCCTTTCTCCAGGAAGAGGCTGGCTCCTGCGGGGCGACCCTGGTTCTTGTAGACGATGTAGACGTTTTTAACGATAGAGTCGGGTGTTCCCTCGAAAGAGAATTTGCCGTTGGCAACGACTGTAGAGTCGAGTGTGTTCATCGATCTGCCGGTCACTTCCTGCAAATAGATGGTGTCACCATCGTTGATACCTGTCACTGTACCGTCAATCTTGTAAGTGTTGCTCGGTTGGCAAGCTGTCAAGAGCGCAGCACCGGCAGCAAGCGTGTAAATAAACTTTTTCATATAAACTTAATGATTTAGTAATTGATGTGGCGAAAGTAAGTATAAATATCCAATACATAGCCATTTTCGGTAAATCCTAACATAATTTATGAATAGAACCGCCTCTTCGGAAAATAATCGGTCGAACTTGTCGATATGAACGGTCTATTTCTTACCTTTGCCATCCATTAAGCTAAAAACGGATTAAAGTGACTCAACAATACTCGTCGGCTTTGCTGGAGAAGGCCGTCAACGAATTTTCCAAACTGCCGGGCATCGGCAAGAAGACCGCTATGCGGTTGGTGCTACACCTGCTCAGGCAGGACACGGCCGCTGTGGAGACTTTCGGCAACGCTGTCATCACCCTGAAGCAGGAGGTGAAATACTGTCGCAAGTGCCACAACCTGTCCGATACGGACCTCTGCACCATCTGCGCCAATCCGCAGCGCGACGCTGCTACGGTGTGCGTGGTGGAGAACATACAGGACGTGATGGCCATCGAGAACACCCAGCAGTACCGCGGACTGTACCACGTGCTGGGCGGTGTCATCTCCCCCATGGACAGCATCGGACCGGCTGACCTGGAGATAGAGAGTCTGGTGGAACGTGTGAAACAGGGCGATGTCAAAGAGATAATCTTCGCCCTAAGCCCCACTATGGAAGGCGACACTACCAACTTCTTCATCTCCCGCAAGCTGGCACCCTACGACGTGAAACTCAGCGTCATAGCCCGTGGCATCGCCATCGGCGATGAGCTGGAGTATGCCGACGAGGTGACGTTGGGGCGCTCGATCATTAACCGCACTCCCTTTACCGGAGCCAACTAACTTACAGAAAAAAAACAATGGAAGAAGCAAAACGAATAGCCAAAAGACTGAGCGTGGAGTATGCCCTGCTATGGATCATCTCCTTCGCCTTGGTCATCGTCTTCGAAGCCGGACTGTTGCCCTACGGCCAGTTTGCCGGCGACTATCGCATGGGCTACATTCTGGAGACCATCGCTATCCTGTTGGCCATAGTGAACATTCCCTTGGCACTGAAACTCTTCAGTGTCGCCTTGGTGAAACGTATCAGCCAATATCCCCTGGAACGGGCCTTGAAGGCCTATCGCGCCTGGAACCGTGTGCGGTTGGGAATGTTGGCGGTGGTGGCATTCTACGGCATCGTGGTCTATTACTTGACGATGGTCAACATCGGCGGACTCTGTGCCCTGATGGCGCTGACGGCCTCGTTCTTCTGTTGGCCCGGCGAGAAGCGACTGATGCAAGAACTCGATATGACGGACGACAATGAATAGAGTGTATGCCTATAGCAACCGCATCCTGTTGCGCGCCCTCGAGCTGGAGGACATGGAGCTGATGTACGGCATAGAGAACTCGCCCGAGCAATGGATGGTGAGCAACACCACCGCTCCTTACTCACGCTATTTCCTACGGCACTACATCACCCACACACAGAGCGACATACATGCCGAGCGGCAGTTGCGGCTCGCCATCGTGGAGCGTGTGAGTGGAATGGCCATCGGGATGATAGACCTCTTCAGCTTCGACCCGCTGCACAACCGGGCGGAGATAGGCATAGCGGTGCATCCGGGATACCGCCGGAAAGGCTATGCCGGCGATGCCGTGCAGCAGCTGGTGGACTACAGTTTCCTCTTCCTCCATATGCATCAGCTCTACGTCTACATCCCAGCAGACAACACCGCCAGCCTGCGTCTCTTCAAGAAGAGCGGATTCAAGCGAACCGGACGGTTGAAGGACTGGGTGCGACGGGCCGATGGCTACGTGGATGCCGTGGTGATGCAACTCTTCGCCGAAGACAATCAGCGTGGGGGAGATTCCCGGGAAGACAGCCCGACCGCCCCGGCTTTATAGTCCCATAGCTGTCGGTTGTGCATCTTTGGCAGATAGACAGCAACCGGCATTTCCGCCCTGTGACAGGTTCGCACCCCCGTGGTCAGGCTCGTCCCCATAGCCGTTTGACGGCATTTTTGCAACCGATTAAAGTTTTTTTTCTTCTTTTCGGATTCACTATATAAAATATGTACTACTTTTGCCCTACCTATTTAAGACGACACGAATCGGGTGGGGCAGTGTGCCCGCCAGGTTGGTGTGTATGCAGGTAAAAAGACAATAAATTAAAAACAGAATAACAGATGAAAAAGTATTTGATTTTAGCTTCCGGTTTGTGCTTGGCTATGATGGTTTCCTCTTGTAAATCAAGTGAGAGCGCTTACAAGAAAGCCTATGAGAAAGCCAAACAACAAGAGTTGGCCCAGACCAAGAGCAACGAAACTGTGGAAGTGGCTCCGGTGAAGACGACCACCACTACTACTACCGTTCAGACTAGACCGACCACGACGTCCAACGCTACGGTGCGCGAGGAGAAGGTTTCCATGATCAGTGGCGACGGCATCAAAAATTACAGCGTCGTTTGCGGCAGCTTCGGTGTGAAGGCCAATGCCGAGAATCTGAAAGAGTTCCTGGACAAGGAAGGATACTCAGCACAGATTGTCTTCAACTCGGAACGTAATATGTACCGCGTGGTGGCGGCAACCTTCGACGACCGTGCTTCTGCGGCCGAGGCTAGGGACGCATTCAAAGCAAAATATCCGTCACGCTCGGATTTCCAGGGTGCTTGGTTGCTCTCCCGCATTTTCTGATTTAGATATTCGACATTGACAGACAAACATATACGGTAAGAGGAGATTCCTTTGACTCCCACGGGAAGCCAGAGGGGTCTCCTTCTTCGTTTGTTCGGAAAACATCCACACATGGGTAGAATCCTTGCCATCGATTACGGACGCAAGCGCACAGGCATTGCGGTTACCGACGTGCTGCAGCTGATAGCCAACGGGCTGACTACGGTGTCCACACACCAGCTTTTCGACTTCATTGCCTCCTATATGCAAAAGGAGCCGGTGGAGCGCATCGTCATCGGACTACCCAAGCAGATGGACAACTCCCCCTCGGAGAACATGCGCAACATTGAGCCCTTCGTCCGTCGGCTACAGAAGGCCTACCCGGACCTGCCCATCGAATACTTCGACGAACGGTTCACCTCCGTGCTCGCCCATCAGGCCATGCTCGACGGCGGGCTGAAGAAGAAAGACCGGCAAAACAAGGCGTTGGTGGACGAAATCAGCGCCACCATCATCCTGCAGAGCTATATGGAATCGAAAAGAAACCAGTAAATACAGACAAAAGATATGATATTACCTATTTATACTTATGGTCAGCCTGTCCTCCGAAAAGAGGCGGAAGACATCACACCCGACTATCCGGGACTGAAGGAATTGATACAGAACATGTTCGAGACAATGGACCATGCCGACGGCGTGGGACTGGCAGCTCCACAGGTGGGATTGCCCATCCGCGTGGTGGTCATCGACCTCGACGTCATCTCCGACGACTATCCCGAATTGAAGGGCTATCGCCACGCTTTCATCAACCCCCACGTGGTGGAGACCGACGGCGACGATGTCTCCATGGAAGAGGGTTGCCTCAGTCTGCCCGGCATACACGAGGCAGTGAAACGCAAAAACCGCGTCCACGTGAAATACCTCGACGAGGAGATGCAGGAACACGACGAATGGGCCGAAGGCTACAAAGCCCGCTGCATGCAGCATGAGTTCGACCACCTGGAGGGGATGATGTTCATCGACCATCTCTCGTCGTTGCGCAAACAGATGATCCGGGGGAAACTCAACAACATGCTGAAAGGCAAGGTCCACTGCTCTTACAAAGTGAAATCGGCCGGACGGTAAAACGGTAAAAATGCCATGACGATGCGTAGATTCTTCTTTAGCTTATTGGTAGTACTGCCGCTAGCGGCAATGGCGCAAATAAATACGGACAGGGTGATGACCATTGGACGTAACGCACTCTATTTCGAAGACTACGTGTTGTCCATACAATACTTCAACCAGGTCATCGGTGCCAAACCTTACCTCTACGAACCCTACTTCTTCCGGGGGGTGGCGAAGCTCAACCTCGACGACTGTCTGGGGGCGGAACAGGATTGCAGCGAGGCCATCCAGCGCAACCCCTTCGTGGTGGACTGCTACCAGGTACGGGGCATCGCCCGCATCCGTCTGCACAAGTACGACGGAGCCATCGCCGACTACGAGAAGGCACTGCACTACGACCCCGAAAACAAGAACCTGTGGCACAACCTGGCCCTCTGCCGCATGCAAAAGGAGGACTACGAGGGTGCACAGGCCGACCTCGACACGCTGAAACGGTTGGCTCCGCGGCATGCGACGGCCTACCTGATGAGTGCCGACGTGTCGCTGAAACAGAAAGACACGCTGCGGGCCGAACAGAGCGTGGCCGATGCCTTGCGTATCGACCCCTACGACGGTGAGGCATGGTCGTCGCAAGCCATCCTCAACCTGATGAGGTCGCGCTACAAAGAGGCGGAGACGGACCTTGACAAGGCTATACACCTGACCTCGAAGAACGCCAACAACTACATCAACCGGGCCTTGGCACGCTACCACCAGAACAACCTGCGCGGGGCGATGAGCGACTACGACCTGGCCCTCTCCGTGGAACCATCCAACTTCCTGGGCCACTATAACCGCGGTCTGCTGCGTGCCCAGGTGGGCGACGACAACCGTGCCATCGAGGACTTCAACTTCGTCATCGACATGGAGCCGGACAACATGATGGCCATCTTCAACCGGGGACTGCTGCTGAGCCAGACGGGCGACTACAAAGCCGCCGTGAAGGACTTCTCCACAGTCATCGACCAATACCCCAACTTCCTCACCGGATACCACTACCGTGCCGAGGCACGCCGCAAGATGGGCGACCTGAAAGGCGCCAACTCCGATGAATTCGTGCTGCTGAAGTCGGAGATGGAACGGCACAACGGCACGAAGAAGAGCTCCAGGAACACCGACACGGAAAAGACCCGCAAGAAGTCCGACAAGAACATGAACAACTACCGCAAGATAGTGGTGGCCGACAATGCGACCGACGAACAACGCTACAAGAGCGAGTACCGTGGCAAGGTGCAGGACAAGAACGTGAAGGTGGAACTGCAACCCCTCTACGTGCTCTCGTACTACGAGAAGGACAACGGCGTGAAGCGTACCATCAACTACTATCGTGCCGTGGACGACCTCAACCACAACAAGCTCCTGCGTCACCGGCTGCTCATCATCAACCAGGAGGCCGCGCTGACCGAGAAACAGGCCGACGAGCACTTCAACTCCGTCAACGACTTCACACTCGACATCACCCGCGACCCACAGAACCCCGTGCTCCACTTCCTGCGCGGCATGGACTTCTACCTGACGCAGGACTTCTCCAGCGCCATCGAAGACTTCACGCAAACTATCCTGGTGGACGACACCTTCTTCCCCGCATACTTCAACAGGGCTGTGGTGCGCTACAAACAGCTGGAGTACAAGAAAAACGAGGCGCGCCTCAATGAGGCCGCCGGATCGGCCATGCCGCTCACCCCCGAAGTGAAGTCCGTCGACTACGAACTGGTAAAGGACGACCTCAACAAGGTGATAGCGCTGGCGCCCGACTTTGCCTTTGCCTACTACAACCGTGGCAACATCCTCTCGTCGCTCAACGACTACAGGGCAGCCATCGTGGACTACAACAAAGCCATCGAACTCAACCCCAACTTTGCCGAAGCCTACTACAACCGCGGCCTCACGCTCATCTACCTGGGCAACAACAAAGAGGGCGTGGCCGACCTCAGCAAAGCCGGTGAATTGGGCCTCTTCTCAGCCTATAACATCATAAAAAGATATTCAGTAGTGGACGAGGAATAAAATTTTGTTCCAAAAGCATCTGTGCAATAAAAAGAATTCACTATTTTTGCGATTCAAAAGAAGAAACATCAATTATTATGATAAAAATTACATTTCCTGACGGCTCCGTTCGTGAATACAACGAGGGAGTTACTGGTCTGCAGATAGCAGAAAGCATCAGTTCACGCCTGGCACAAGAGGTGCTCGCATGCGGCGTGAACGGTGAGACTTACGATTTGGCACGCCCCATCAACGCCGATGCCAATTTTGTGTTGTATAAATGGGACGACGAGCAAGGCAAGCACGCCTTCTGGCACACCAGCGCACACTTGCTGGCAGAGGCTTTGCAAGAGCTCTACCCCGGCATTCAGTTCGGCATCGGACCGGCTATCGAGAACGGATTCTACTACGACGTGGATCCGGGTGAAGCCGTCATCAAAGAGTCGGACCTGCCCGCTATCGAGACAAAGATGGCCGAGCTGGCAGCCAAGAAGGAGACCCTTGTCCGCAAGGACATCAGCAAGGCTGATGCCTTGAAACTCTTCGGCGACAGAGGCGAGACCTACAAATGTGAGCTGATCTCTGAGCTGGAGGACGGACACATCACCACCTATACACAAGGCGCGTTCACCGACCTCTGCCGCGGACCGCACTTGCTCTCCACCGCACCCATCAAGGCCATCAAACTGACATCCGTTGCCGGTGCCTACTGGAGAGGACAGGAAGACCGCAAACAGCTGACACGTATCTATGGCATCACCTTCCCCAAGAAGAAGATGCTCGACGAATACCTCGTGCTGCTGGAGGAAGCCAAGAAACGCGACCACCGCAAAATCGGTAAGGAGATGGAACTCTTCATGTTCTCCGAAATGGTGGGCAAAGGATTGCCTATCTGGTTGCCGAAGGGTACCGCCCTCCGCCTCCGCCTGGAAGACGTGCTGAAGAAAATTCAGAAACGTTTCGGCTACCTGCAGGTGATGACTCCGCACATCGGAAACAAACAACTCTACGTCACTTCCGGCCACTGGGACCACTATGGAAAGGACAGCTTCCAGCCTATCACCACACCCGAGGAGGGCGAGGTCTACCTGCTGAAGCCGATGAACTGCCCTCACCACTGTATGATCTACAGAAACTCACCCCGCTCATACAAAGACCTGCCACTCCGCTTGGCAGAGTTCGGAACCGTGTACCGCTACGAGCAGAGCGGTGAGCTGCACGGACTGACGCGTGTACGCAGCTTCACCCAGGACGATGCCCACATCTACTGCCGTCCCGACCAAGTGAAGGAGGAGTTCCTGAAGGTGATGGAGATTATCCAGATTATCTTCAAGGCACTCGATTTCGACAACTACGAAGCACAGATTTCGCTGCGCGACCCCAACGACCACGAGAAATACGTCGGTAGCGACGAGGTGTGGGAGAAGGCAGAGCGCGCCATTGTGGAAGCTTGCGAAGAGAAGGGCCTGAAGGCCAAGGTAGAGTACGGCGAAGCCGCCTTCTACGGACCGAAGCTCGACTTTATGGTGAAGGACGCCATCGGTCGCCGTTGGCAGTTGGGAACCATCCAGGTAGACTATAACCTGCCCGAGCGCTTCCAGTTGGAGTACATGGGTGCCGACAACCAGAAACATCGTCCGGTGATGATTCACCGCGCGCCGTTCGGCTCCATGGAACGTTTCGTTGCCGTGCTGATAGAGCACACCGGTGGTAAGTTCCCGTTGTGGTTGACTCCCGACCAGGTGGCCATCCTGCCTATCTCGGAGAAGTTCAACGACTACGCCAACAAGGTCCGCGAGTATCTCGACATGAACGACCTCCGTGCCATCGTGGATGACCGCAACGAAAAGATTGGCCGCAAGATTCGCGACAACGAGATGAAACGCATTCCCTACATGCTCATCGTGGGCGAGAAAGAAGCTGAAAACGGAGAAGTTTCCGTGCGTAAGCAAGGCGAAGGCGACAAGGGCAGCATGAAAATTGAGGAATTCGCTAAAATTTTGAACGAGGAAGTTCAGAATATGATAAATAAGTTCTAACTTTGCAGCCGTTTGTGGAAGTGAAGTAGTCAGACACTGCGCAAGCCTCCGCTGACGAAGCAAAACAGATAAAGAAAAGAAAGGATTATTGATTTTAAAAACAGTTTGGAACAACAACTTATTGATGAAGAATGACAGTTTAAAAGGGCAACATAGAATCAATGAACAGATTCGTGCCAAAGAAGTCCGTATCGTGGGCGATGATATTGAATCCGCCGTATATCCTATAGCCCAGGCCTTGCGCATGGCTGAGGAACATGAATGCGATTTGGTGGAGATCTCTCCCAATGCCGTTCCGCCTGTTTGTCGATTGATCGATTATTCTAAATTCCTCTATCAGTTGAAGAAACGTCAGAAGGAACAGAAGGCAAAGCAGGTGAAGATGAACGTCAAGGAAATCCGTTTCGGGCCTCAGACCGACGATCACGACTACAACTTCAAGCTGAAGCACGCCATCGGCTTCCTGGAAGATGGCGACAAAGTGAAGGCTTACGTGTTTTTCAAAGGCCGTTCCATCCTTTTCAAGGAGCAAGGCGAGGTGTTGTTGCTTCGGTTTGCCAATGACCTGGAGGAATATGCCAAGGTAGAGCAGATGCCGTTGCTTGAGGGCAAGAGGATGACCATCTTCCTCACACCGAAGAAGGCCGGCGGCAGCAAACCTGCGAAGCCGGCGGCTCAGCCTACGGCAGCCAAACCGAAGGCAGAGGCAGAGAAGAAGGACGCGGAAGCTGACGAAGAAAAAGAATAAGAAAGTGCGTAACGCCTTCGGTATAGTGCGTTGCCACCAATATTAATAATTTAAAACTTTATAAGATGCCAAAGATTAAGACTAACTCCGGTTCTAAAAAAAGATTCGTTCTTACCGGATCAGGAAAAATCAAAAGAAAACATGCTTATCATAGCCACATTCTGACGAAGAAGACTAAGAAGCAAAAGAGAAATCTCGTTCACGCAGGATTGGTTGACGGAACCAACTTGAGTCAGGTAAGAGAGCTTTTAGCAATGAAGTAATCTTTAAACAGATAAGCGTTATCATTTAAGTATTAACCGGGTGATTAGCTCTAAGACCGCTGTGTATGAGGCGGCGCTAACATTCAAAAAACAATTAAAACTATGCCAAGATCAGTAAATCATGTTGCTTCAAGAGCAAAGAGAAAGAAAATTTTAGGTCTTACCAGAGGTTATTTTGGTGCAAGAAAAAATGTTTGGACTGTAGCCAAAAACACATGGGAGAAAGGTTTGACTTATGCTTACCGCGACCGTAAAAACAAGAAACGTTCGTTCCGCGCTTTGTGGATTCAACGTATCAACGCTGCCGCTCGTCTGGAAGGAACATCTTATTCTAAATTGATGGGTGACCTCCACAAGGTAGGTATCGAAATCAACCGCAAGGTGTTGGCCGATTTGGCTATGAACCACCCCGAAGCATTCAAGGCTATCGTTGCTAAAGCAAAGAACGCCTAATCATTAGGATTCATTTCCGATGATATAACGAGGGCTGCTCCTACGGAGCGGCCCTTTCTGTTCCCAGCCGATTCCGGTGCCAAGCGTTTCCCCCGCCTTTGTAACCGCTTCACAGTGAGGTTGTCACTGAAAAAATAGTCGGTCGGGCTGAAGTTTTTCCTCGATAAACTTGGTGTTGTAAGAATAAATGACGTACTTTGTACATAGAAAATGAAGCCGCATTGGTTAGATTGGGAAACTCATCAAATTAACTGAAATACCGAGATACGCTTCAACTCCCAATGGCGGGCCACGCCTTCGGGTAGCTTTATGCCGGTGGATTACAAAGGGGGTGAGCACTCAAATCTTATTACTCGGAGTTTCATCGCATCACCGATGCGGCTCTTCATTTTCTCTCTCTGGCCCGTTGCTCCGAGCCAACAATTCCAGTCCATAAATGTCCATACCTCCCCTCGCCGGGAAGCCGTTTCGGGGCACCTGCGCTCAAGGCCACGAGACCCTATACTCAACGCCCCGAGACCCTATGCTCATTTTTCGGATACCCTTAGTTGCTTTTTACGGGACCTTATTTCCTGCATCTTTCGGAGGTGTTGCGTGAAAACACGAAGCTTCGCTCGGGCCGATGCGAACGATTGTCTGAGCTGATACAATCGATTGTCCGAGGCTTTTCGAACGATTGTCCTGGCCAAAACAATCGATTGTCCGAACCCATACGAATAGATCGTTTTGTCCCAATCCGAATAGATTGTTTTGTCTCCATGCGGATAGATTGTTTTGCTCTTCTATGCGAACCATTCTCCTTTTGAGACTGCAAGTATGCGGCAAAACGGAATTCAGCGTATTCCTCTGCAGTTCAGTGCCTGCTGGTATCTCCTTGCGTTCTGCAGGTGTTGCGACAGGCTGGATGCGAAGTTGTGCGTCCCCGAGAAATCTTCTTTCGCACACATGTAGAGGTAATTGTGGCGGGTGTAGTGGAGCACGCTCTCTATGCCGTTGATGGTGGGGATGCGGATGGGGCCGGGAGGCAGTCCCTCGTACTTGTAGGTGTTGTAGGGGGAGTCAGTCTCGAGATGCACATTCAGGATGCGGCGCAGTGTGAAATCCTGCAGGGCGAACTTCACTGTAGGGCAGGCTTGCAGCAGCATTCCCCGCTGCAGGCGATTGATGTAGAGTCCGGCCACGATGGGTTTCTCCTCGTCGTTGGCGGTCTCTTCCTCCACAATGGAGGCCAGCGTCGTTACCTCGTCGGCGGAGAGGCCGATGGCTGTCGCCTGCTCCAGTCGCTCGCTGGTCCAGAATCGGTCGTGCTCCTTCTGCATCCGCTCGAGGAGTTTCTGCGGACTCGCGTTCCAGTAGACCTGGTAGGTGTTGGGGATGAACATGCAACAGATGGTCTGCGGCGTGTATCCATAGTCGCTGCAGTACACCGAGTCCGTGAGTATTCGGATGAGTGTGAGCGAGTCCATCATCAGCTGTTTGCTGACGGTCTGCGCCAGACGGTCCAGCGTGCGTACACTGGGAATCACCAGTTTCACGGGTGTCTGTTGTCCGCTCACGAGTCGGCGTGTGAGCGTCAGGGCATTGTCGCCCGGCTGCAAGGCATACTTTCCGGTCTTTATCTTTTTGTCGTAATGATAGTACTTGGCAATCAGTTCCAGTCCATAGGGTTGTCGGACGTTGCCTTCCCCCTTAACCTTCCGCAGGACACTGTCGTACGTGTCGTGGTCGTCTATATAAATGTAGGTAGTGCTTTGGATGTGGAGCATCGGACAGAGCACCAGGCAATAGGCTGCGCCTGCCGTCGCTGCCACTGCTGCCGCTACTATGCTGAAGGCTACAATCAGCCATTTCTTGCGTCTACTCATAAATCAACTTTTCTTCTTTATTGGAGTTTCGAACGACAAAGGTAGCGTATTTTTGGGGTTCTAGGTGCATCGACGCGAAAAAATAACGCCACGGAATCTGGTGCGACTCCGTGGCGTGTATTGTGTTAAGCGTATAAATTCCCCTAATAGGATTAGTTATTTAGAATTGGAAGAAATTCTTTGCGTTGTTGTAAGAGATGTCTTCGATCATCTGGTTGACGCGTTCCATCTCTGAGGCAGGAATCAGTCCATTCTCCACGTCATTGCCCACCAGGTTGCAGAGGGTGCGGCGGAAGTATTCGTGACGCGGGTAGGAGAGGAACGAACGCGAGTCTGTCAGCATTCCTACGAAACGGCTCAGCAATCCCAATACGGAGAGGGCGTTCATCTGCTTCTCCATACCGTCCTTTTGGTCGAGGAACCACCAGCCCGAACCGAACTGTATCTTGCCCGGAACAGAGCCATCCTGGAAGTTGCCCAACATGGTGGCAATCACCTCGTTGGCACACGGGTTGAGGTTGTAGAGGATAGTCTTTGCCAGTTTGCCTCTAGAGTTCAGCTTGTCGAGGAACTTGGCCATAGCCTTCGCTGTGGTGAACTCGCCGATGGAGTCGAAGCCCGTGTCGGGACCCAGCTGCTTGAACATCTTCGAGTTGTTGTTGCGGATGGCACCATAGTGGAACTGCTGTGTCCAGTTTGTCTCGGCGTCCATCTCGGCAAAGTCTATCAGCATGGCCGACTTGTACTTCAGGATTTCCTCTTTGGTCAGCTCCTTGCCACCGTATACCTTATTGAATATGGCGTTGATTTCGGCATCGGTGTAATCCTCGGCATAGAATTCCTCAATTCCGTGGTCGGACAGTTTGCAGCCCTGGGCAGCGAAGAACTCGTGACGTTTGCGCAGTGCTGTGAGCACATCGGCATAACAAGAGATGTTTACGCCGCTCACCTGAGACAGCTTCTCGATGTAAGCGCGGAAGTCGGCGGGAACCTCCACGGCCATGGCCTTGTCGGGACGCCATGTAGGCAACATTTTGATCTCGAATCCGCTCTCGCGTGTCTTGATGTGGTACTCCAGCGAGTCCACGGGGTCGTCTGTCGTGCAGACTACCTCCACGTGATAGCGTCGCATCATGCCACGGGCGGAGTATTCGGGGAGTTTCAGTTTCTCGTTGCACTCGTCGTAGATCTCGCGCGCAGTCTTCGGGTTCAGAATTTTCGTGATGCCGAAAGCTGTCTTCAGCTCTAGATGGGTCCAATGATAGAGGGGGTTACGGAATGTGTAGGGAACAGTCTCGGCCCACTTCTCGAACTTCTCCCAGTCGGTGGTGTCGCTGCCTGTGCAGTAGCGCTCGTCCACGCCGTTGGTGCGCATGGCACGCCATTTATAGTGGTCGCCGCCGAGCCAAATCTCGGTCAGTGACTTGAACTGATGGTCGTCGGCTACCATCTGCGGAATCAGGTGGCAGTGATAGTCGATAATCGGCATTTTAGCCGCATGTTCGTGATAGAGCTTGCTGGCGGTTTCGGTTTCCAGCAAGAAGTTCTCATCCATGAAATTCTTCATAACGAATGTGTTTTTATGTATGATAAGTAAATATTTAAAGTCCGTCTCTAACCGCTCGTTGCCAGCAGCGTAAGGCGGCCGGCATATTTGCGTTTATTAACTGTTATCGAACACGAAATTAGATGTTTTATTTGATATCGCAAAATTAGTTCGTATATTTGTGCGATATTTTAGATTATTTTTTGTTTTAGGAATAAAGCAAAGCACACGGAGAAACTGATACACAGCGATGAACGACAAACAATACACTATAAAGGATATTGCAGCGATGGCCGGCGTTTCCGCGGGGACGGTAGACCGTGTGTTGCATAACCGTGGAGCCATCTCCCAGCGCAGTCAGGAGAAGGTGCAGAAGGTGTTGGACGATATCCACTATAAGCCCAACAGGTTTGCCATCGGTCTGGCTTGTAAGAAAAAATATAAGTTTTGCTGCCTGGTGCCCCACTTCCAGGAGAACGACTACTGGAGTTGTGTGGTGCGCGGCATCCGCTTGGCTGCCGACGAGCTGAACGACTTCAATGTGAGCACCGAGTTTGTCTATTACGACCACTCGGGCATCCAGTCGTATCGGGAGGCCGGCGAGACGTTGTTGCAGCAACAGCCCGACGCTGTGCTGATAGCGCCTAACTTCAAGGACGAGACGTTGCAGATAACCCGGTGTCTCGACGAGAAACAGATTCCTTATACCCTTATAGATGTGAACATCGAGGATGCCAACGCCATCATGTTCATCGGTCAGGACTCCTTCCAGAGTGGATACATCGCCGCGAAGATACTGATGGACCGCTATGCCGGGAAGCTCACCGATGTGGCTCTGTTTGCGGCGGACAGCGGGCAACAGACCAACGAGGTGCAGATGCTGCACCGGGTGAAGGGGTTCATGAACTTCATCGACGGCATGTCGGCAAAGCCGGTGGTGCATGAGGTGCGGCTGAAGGTGAACGATGCACAAGCCCCCGGGCAGCAACTCGATGCCTTCTTTGCCTCGCATCCGCAGTTGAGGTTGGGTGTGGTGTTCAACTCGCGCGTGTATCAGGTGGCCGAATACCTCGAACGTCACGGCATCCGCTTCGACGGACTCATCGGTTACGACCTGCTCCCCAGCAATGTGGACTATCTGAACAAGGGCATCGTCACTCTGCTCATCGGTCAGCGCCCCGCCCTGCAAGGATATCGCGCCACGAAGGTGCTGGCGGACAAGGTGGTCTTCAAGCAGGAGATACCTGCCATGAAGTACATGCCCATCGACCTGGTGATCAAGGAGAACATTGAGTATTATGTAGAATCATACATTATATAATTAACCTTTTTATATTTATAGCAATATGAAACCATTAAACAAACAAACAGCCGAAAAGGTTGTACGCCCTGAAAGAATCATTCAGTTTGGCGAGGGTAATTTCTTGCGTGCATTTGTAGATTGGATCATCTACAACATGGACCAGAAGACGGACTTCAACAGTAGCGTAGTTGTCGTTCAGCCTATCGAGAAAGGTATGGTCGACATGCTCAACGCTCAGGACGACCTCTATCACGTGAACCTCCAGGGCCTGGACAAAGGTGAGACCGTGAACAGCCTTACGAAGATCGATGTAATCAGCCGTGCATTGAATCCCTACTCACAGAACGCCGAGTTCATGAAGTTGGCCGAGCAGCCCGAGATGCGTTTCGTCATCTCCAACACTACCGAGGCCGGCATCGCATTCGACCCCGCCTGCAAGTTGGACGACGCTCCCGCTTCTTCTTATCCGGGCAAACTGACCCAGTTGCTCTATCACCGTTTCAAAACCTTCAACGGCGACATGACGAAGGGTCTCATCATCTTCCCCTGCGAGCTGATTTTCCTCAATGGCCATAAGCTGAAAGAGTGCATCGAGCAGTACATCGAGCTCTGGAAACTGGGCGAGGACTTCAAGAAATGGTTCGAAGAGGCTTGCGGCGTGTACGCTACATTGGTAGACCGCATCGTTCCGGGATTCCCGCGCAAGGATATCGCTGCCATCAAGGAGAAACTGCAGTACGACGACAACATGGTTGTTCAGGCCGAGATCTTCCACTTGTGGGTCATCGAGGCTCCGAAGGAGATTGCCAAGGAATTCCCTGCAGACAAGGCTGGCCTGAATGTGCTGTTCGTTCCGTCAGAGGCTCCTTACCACGAAAGAAAGGTATGCCTGCTCAACGGCCCTCACACAGTGCTCTCACCGGTTGCTTACCTCTCGGGCATCAACATCGTGCGCGACGCTTGCCAGCATCCGGTTGTAGGTAAATACATCGACAAGGTGATGTTCCACGAGTTGATGGAGACACTGAACCTGCCGAAGGATGAGCTGCAGAAGTTTGCCAAGGACGTGCTCGAGCGCTTCAACAACCCGTTCGTCGACCACCAGGTTACATCCATCATGCTGAACTCGTTCCCGAAGTTCCAGACTCGCGACCTGCCAGGACTGAAGACGTACCTGCAGCGTAAGGGCGAGCTGCCTAAGGGATTGGTTCTCGGTTTGGCTGCCATCATCACATACTACAAGGGTGGCAAGCGTGCCGACGGCGCAGACATCGTTCCGAACGACGCACCCGAAATCATGCAGATGCTGAAGGACCTCTGGGCAACGGGATGCACCAAGAAGGTGACAGAAGGTGTGCTCGGCGCAACTTCTATCTGGGGCGAGGACCTGAACGCCATCCCGGGTTTGGCCGACATGGTGAAGGGCTTCCTCGATTCTATCCAGGAGAAGGGAATGCTGGAGACCGTGAAGACGATTCTCTAATCCGCTTCAAGATATCTTATAAGAAAAGCTCTCCCAACAAGGGAGGGCTTTTTTATTAGTATGCTCGGCATGAGCAGGTCTCTGCTACCAAGTCGTCAGGTGATAGCTGTATAAGAAAGCTGGCGGAAGGATACCCGAAACAACATCGCCCGGAAGCATCGGTATGTACTTCCGGGCGATTGTTATATGGTGCGCGCTGAAACAGGAAAGTCCCGCAGTGCGCCGTGTGAAAGTCTGTTATTCAGCGGCTCCGCTCAGCTGCTTGTGCATAGAAGCTGCAGCGTGACGGCCGTCACCCATGGCGAGAATCACCGTGGCACCGCCACGGACGATGTCACCGCCGGCAAAGATGGTCGGGATGGACGAACGCATGTCGTCGTTCACGGCGATGGTTCCCTTGCGGCCCAGCTCCAGTCCCTCTACGGAACGCGGCACAATCGGGTTGGGGGATACACCCACGCTGACGATAGCCATGTCGATGTCGATAGTCTCCGTGGCACCGGGGATGGGCACCGGACTGCGACGGCCGGAAGCATCCGGTTCGCCAAGCTCCATCTTCTGCAGCACCACCTGTTTCACGCGGCCTGCCTCGTCGGGGATATATTCGATAGGATTGTGGAGCGTGAGGAATTCCACACCCTCCTCCTTGGCATGTTTCACCTCTTCGAGACGTGCGGGCATCTCCTCTTCGGAACGGCGGTAGATGATCATCGCACGCTCAGCACCCAAGCGGATGGCCGTGCGGACAGAGTCCATGGCAGTGTTGCCACCGCCGATGACTGCCACACGTTTGCCGAACGGCACGGGCGTGTCGCTCTCTTCGCTGGCCGCGTCCATCAGGTTCACGCGCGTCAGGTACTCGTTGCTGGACATGATGTTGATGCAGTTCTCGCCGGGGATGTTCATGAAGTTGGGTAGTCCGGCACCGGAAGCTACGAAGATGCCCTTGAAGCCATCCTCCTCGAGCTGCTTCACACTCATCGTCTTGCCGATGATGCAGTCCTTCACGAAGTTCACGCCCATCTTTGCCAGGTTGTCTATCTCCACATCCACCACCTTGTTGGGCAGGCGGAACTCGGGGATACCATACTTGAGCACACCGCCAATCTCGTGCAGAGCCTCGAATACCGTCACGTCGTAGCCATACTTCGCCATGTCGCCTGCAAAGGAGAGTCCGGCAGGACCGGAACCGATGACGGCCACCTTGATGCCGTTCTTCGGAGCCAGCTGCGGCACGGAAATCTGTCCGCTCTCGCGCTCGAAGTCGGCGGCGAAACGCTCCAGATAGCCGATGGCAACGGCCTGCTTGCCCATCTTCAGGTGCATACAGTGCGACTCACACTGTTTCTCCTGCGGACAGACACGTCCGCACACCGAAGGCAGGGCGCTGGTTTGCTTCAGCACCTGTGCGGCTTTCAGGAACTCGCCTCGCTCGATGTTCTTGATGAACGAAGGAATGTTGATGTTTACGGGGCAGCCTGTGACGCAGGTGGGGTTGGCGCAGTCGAGGCAACGCTTGGCCTCTACCAGTGCCTGTTGTTCGGACAGACCCTGGTTCACCTCTTCCTTGCGGCTGTGTGAACGGTAGGTCGGGTCGAGCTCGTTCATCTTCACACGCTCGATGGCTGTACGCTCCTTCGGTTTCATGCTCTTGCGCAACTCTTCACGCCAAGCGGCGTCGCGGTTGGTCAGCTCGTCCGTGGCGGATGCTTGCGGGTCGAGCTTGTGCATCTCCTGCTGCTCGATGGACTTGAACGCGCCCATGCGTTTCAGCATCTCGTCGAAGTCCACCTGATGGCCGTCGAACTCCGGACCGTCCACGCAGACGAACTTCGTCTTTCCACCCACGGTGATGCGGCAAGCACCGCACATGCCGGTACCATCCACCATGATGGTGTTGAGCGATACGTCGGTGGGGATTTCATATTTCTTTGTCAGCAAGCAAACGAATTTCATCATGATGGCGGGGCCGATGGCGAAGCACTTGTCCACCTTCTCGCGCTTGATGACACTTTCAATGCCTTCTGTTACCAGACCTTTGTTGCCGTAGGAGCCGTCGTCGGTCATGATGATGACTTCATCGGAGTGTTTGCGCACTTCGTCCTCCAGGATGATCAAGTCCTTGGAGCGTCCTGCCAACACGGAGATGACCTTGTTGCCGGCAGCCTTCAGCGACTCGATGATGGGGAGCATGGGGGCTACGCCTACACCGCCTCCGGCGCACACCACGGTTCCGTAGTTCTCGATGTGTGTGGCCTGGCCGAGGGGTCCGACGATGTCGGTTACACAATCGCCCACCTCCAGGTTACAGAGTCGGGTAGAGGAGAGTCCTACCTTCTGCACAACCAGCGTAATGGTGCCTTTTACAGGGTCTGCACCAGCGATGGTGAGGGGCATACGTTCGCCTTTCTCGCCCACACGCACGATGACAAAGTGGCCAGCCTTGCGGGATTTCGCAATCAGCGGGGCCTCGATCTCCAGTTTGAAAACCTTCTCGGAGAAATGTTCTTTTGCGACAATTCTATTCATATCTTTTGTTTGTAAATAAGGATGTAGTCATGCACGCGGTTTTCTCTCGCATGCATAATTGTGGCAAAAGTACAACAAATGGCTGTATCAACCGAATATTTTGCGAGAAATATGTTCGCCGGTCTCCAACATGTAGGGGAGTGGCTTCCGTCGCATGCCGTGTTGCGGCCCTTCGGGTGCCGGGTTATTTTACCCTACCACCACGCCGGGACGCCTTTTGCGGCGGTAGCATTTGGCATAGTCGCAGAGGCCGCAGGTGTAGTCTATCTTGCGGACGTTGGGGCCCAGACCTATCACACCGCTGACACTCTTGATGGGAACCATCAGACTGGAGTCCGTCAAGTGGATGCCGCAGGGAGGCTGCGTGGGGAAGAGAGGGAAGAGGCGTTGCTGCTGCGACACATGCCATCCGCAGTAGCCAGGGCTGAAGCGGTTGGTGTGTTTCCAACCTTTTGATTCGAGGGCCGCCTCCAACGCGCGCTCCATGCAGTCGGCCGTCTTCTCGGCAATGACGCTGCCCAGCGAATCGGCCATATACGTCGCCACGATGTCGCCCTCGGCTTCCAGCTGATGCTGAAACTGCTGATACTCCTCGCCGGCCGTAGCCACAAAGAGGGCGTAGGCCTCGGAGCCGCGGAGCTGGCGGCTGATGATGCCTCCCATCTGGAAGACAGTGTCGCCGATGCGCAACTTGCCCTGTTGGGGGGCAAGTTCGCCTTCGGTCAGGTGGAAGGCAAACCGGGGACGGGCAAGGGGAACTACCCGCTCCAGCAGTTTGTCTGTCTCGTGACGCACGTCCTCGTCCGGCTCGGCGGTGCCATAGCCCATGGCATCGTAAATCTCCGGAAGGGAGATGTGCAAATCGTCGTATGTGAGTTTATGCTCTTCCATTGTTGAAGTCGTCCAATGCCTGATAGAACGCGTCGATGTTCTCCAGTGAGGTCTGTGGAGGCACGTCGCATCCGCTGGAGAGCACGAAGTTGGGGTGTTCCCGTGTGGACTGCAGCAGCTCGAGTGTCTGGCTGCGCATGGCCTCGGGTGTTCCCATCTTGAAGACGCTCACGGGGTCGAGGTTGCCCATGGCCAATGCGGTGGCGGGGACTTCCTTCAGCGCATCCGCCATGCTCATCTTGTTGCCGAAGTGATAGCCGGCGGCTCCGGTGTAGACCATAGCTTGGGTGCAATGTCCTGTGTTGCCGCAGTTGTGGAGTATGACGGCGAAGTGGTCGTCCTGCACCTTGTCGACAATCTCCTTGACGAACTCCGACGAGTAGGTCTGGCAATCCTCGTTGGAGAGCAGACCGGCTGCCGGCTCCGCCATGATGACGCCATCGGCACCTGCAGCTTTCAGTGCCTGGCAGTAGCGGGTGATGAACTCGGCGCATTTGCCCAGCAATACCTTGGCGGCATCGGGGTTGATGTAGATGAGCATCATGATCTCGGACATGTCGTAGAGTCGTCCGGCCAGGGAGTAGGGGCCGATGCATCCGGCCAGCACGGGCTTGTCCTGTATGTGCTCGGCTGCCAGATGGTTGGCTTTCAGATATTCGGGCACACGGCCTCGGCTCACGTCGGGCACGCCGAGGGCGTAGATGTCCGCCTCGTTCTTCAGCAGGCGGCCTGTCACGCTGGGCACTTCATTCTCGGGGAACACAATCTCGGAACCGAAAGCCTCGGCTTCCACCGTCAAGTCCATGATGACGCAGGCGGCTTCCGAGGGGTACTTGTCGTGCAAGGCTTTGATGGCCTCATAGTGCACCTGTCCGTCGGTGACGGCCTGGCGTACGGTCTTGCCGATGATTTCGATGCCGGGGTGAGTCATGATGGGCAGTGATGCGATGCGCTTGTCTTGGATGAGTCGGGCGACCCATTCCTTCATGTTTTTGTTCATAAATATAGTTCTTAAGGTTAGTGAAAGGACAAAATGTAAAAGGGACAGCTAACCCTTCCTGGTGACCGCTGCCCCTTCTGTGATAGTATACCTTATTTAATAGGCGAAGATAGGATAGTTGGCCATCGTACGGTTTACTCTTTCGCGTACAGAGGCGATAACCTTCTCGTCTTCGACATTGGAGAGGACTGTCTCTATCATCTCGGCAATCTCGAGCATGAGATCTTCCTTGGCACCACGGGTGGTGATGGCGGGAGTACCCAGACGAATGCCGGATGTCTGGAATGCCGAGCGGGTGTCGAACGGCACCATGTTCTTGTTGACCGTGATGTCGGCGGCAACCAGGGCTTTCTCAGCCACCTTACCGGTGAGGTCGGGGTATTTGGTGCGCAGGTCTACCAGCATGGAGTGGTTGTCCGTACCGCCGGACACGATGCTGAAGCCTCTGTCCATCAACGCCTGGGCCAACACTCTGGCGTTCTTCTGCACCTGCTTCTGATACTCTTTGTACTCGGGTTGCAGGCACTCGCCGAAGGCCACTGCCTTGGCAGCTATCACGTGCTCCAGCGGTCCTCCCTGGATGCCTGGGAACACGGCAGAGTCGAGCAGTTGCGACATCTTCTTTATTTCGCCCTTCGGAGTGGTCTTGCCCCAAGGGTTGTCGAAGTCCTTGCCCATCATGATGACACCACCGCGCGGTCCACGCAGCGTCTTGTGGGTAGTGGAGGTGACGATGTGGGCGTATTTCAACGGGTTGTCCAGCAAACCTGCGGCAATCAGTCCGGCGGGATGAGCCATGTCCACCATCAGGATGGCGCCTACCTTGTCGGCAATCTCGCGCATACGTTTGTAGTCCCACTCGCGGGAGTAGGCCGAGCCACCACCGATGATCATCTTCGGATGTTCGCGCAGGGCGATCTCCTCCATCTGGTCATAGTCCACGCGGCCTGTCTCTTTATTCAGGTTATATTCGCAAGGTCTGTAGATGATGCCCGATGTGTTCACCAATGAGCCGTGAGAGAGGTGACCGCCATGAGCCAGATTCAGTCCCATGAACTTGTCGCCCGGGTTGAGCACAGCCAGGAAGACGGCAGCGTTGGCTTGTGCGCCCGAGTGCGGCTGCACGTTGGCCCACTCGGCTCCGAAGATTTGTTTCAACCTGTCGATGGCGAGTTGCTCGCTCTCGTCGACCACCTGGCAACCTCCGTAGTAGCGTTTGCCCGGATAACCTTCGGCGTATTTGTTTGTCAGGCAAGAACCCATAGCTGCCATCACTTGGTCGCTAACGAAGTTCTCGGATGCAATAAGTTCGATACCCTTCAACTGACGTTGGTGTTCTCTCTCGATGATGTCGAAAATCTGATCGTCTCTTTTCATATCTATAAATTAGAATTAATGAATGCGCAAAGTTAACGCTTTTTCTCTACAGACCAACCAAACTTGCCTATCTTTTCGCCTAAACCGAAATATCCGCCGTGCAGATAGACCAACGGATGGCTGTCCGCCAGTTCCCACTTGCCTGTTTCGGGGTCCAGATAGGCCTCGTCAGCCTTCACGTTCACCACGTCGGCGATGAACATGTCGTGCGACCCCAGTGGTACGATTTCCCTCACACGGCATTCGATGCACAGGGGCGACTCCTCCACGGTGGGGGCGTTCACTACCGAGGCTTTGCCTGGGGTGAGCTTCATCTCCTTGAACTTGTTCACGTCGCGTCCCGACTTCACTCCGCACCAGTCCGTGGCGTAGGCCATCTTCTCGGTGGTGAGGTTGATGACGAACTCCATGTTCTTCTTCAGGATGGGGTAGGAGTGGCGCTCCGGTCTGACGGAGATGTAGCACATCGGCGGGTTGGTGCAGAGGGTGCCCGCCCACGATATGGTGATGAGGTTGTACTCGCTCTCGCAGCTGCCGCAGCTTATCAGCAGGGCGGGCAGGGGGTAGATCATCGTGCCCGGTTTCCAGTCTTGCTTCATGGGATCAGAGGTATTTAACGGTGTCGCGTTTCTGTTCCTTCTCGCAGTAGTGGCACTTCAGCAGTCCCTGCTCCTTGTCTATCACGTGGAAGTAGGTAGACATGGGCTCGTTGTTGCAGATGCACTTGGGGTTGGCGCACTTCACGATGCCGTGCAGCTCATCGGGGGTGATCACTTGCCGTTTCTCCGCCACCTCGTAGTTCTTGATGATGTTGAGCTTCACGTTGGGGCAAGCCAGCGAGATGCGGCTTATCTCCTCGTCGGTCAGGAATTTGTCGGCTATCTTGATGATGCCCTTCTTGCCCAGCTTCTTGCTCTCGAGGTTGAAGCCGATGGTGATGTTGTTGTCCATCTCCTGCAGCTTCAGCAGCGAGACGACTCTGAACAGTTTGTCCGAAGGTATATGGTCGATGACTGTGCCGTCCTTCAGCGCAGCCACCTGCAGTTCTTGCTTGTTGATTTTATCCATGATAAGTTACTCCTTAATGTCATCCAATGTTATTCCTAAAACGTCGCAGATAAGCGCCTGGCGCGCGTAGAGTCCGTTCTTGGCCTGCTTGAAGTAGTAGGCTTTCTCGTTGACGTCCACGTCGTAGGCAATCTCGTTGACGCGTGGCAGCGGGTGGAGGATGCGCAGGTTGGGCTTGGTGTCGTCCAGCATCTTGTTGTGGAGGATGTAGACGTCCTTCACGCGCTCATACTCCATCAGGTCGGTGAAGCGCTCGCGCTGCACGCGGGTCATGTAGAGGATGTCCGCGTCGGCTATCGTCTGTTTGTTGAAGTCGGTGTGCTCCACGTATCGGATGCCGTGCTCGTTGCAGTAGAGCTTATATTCGTCGGGCATCTTCAGCTCGTCGGGGGCGATGAAGTGGAACGTGGGGTTGAAGTGTCGCATCGCCATGATGAGCGAGTGCACCGTGCGTCCGTACTTCAGGTCGCCCACCAGGAAGATGTTCAGATTCTCCAGTGTGCCTTGCGTCTGGTAGATGGTGTAGAGATCGAGCATCGTCTGCGACGGATGCTGGTTGGCTCCGTCGCCGGCATTGATGATGGGCACGGGGGCCACTTCGCTGGCGTAGCGCGCGGCGCCCTCCAGATAGTGGCGCATCACAATCAGGTCGGCATAGTTGCTCACCATCATGATGGTGTCCTTCAGCGACTCTCCCTTCGACGAGCTGGTGGTGGATGCGTCGGAGAAACCGATGACACGTCCGCCCAGGCGGTTCACCGCCGTCTCGAAACTGAGGCGTGTGCGGGTTGAAGGCTCAAAGAACAGGGTGGCGACGACTTTCCCGTCAAGGATCTTGCGATTAGGATTTTTCTCGAACTGTTTGGCCATTTCCAGCAGATACAGAATCTTCTCCTTCGTGTAGTCTGCGATGGTAACAAGACTTCTATTTTCCATAAATAATAAGGTAGATATTATTGTTCATTCTTCGAGAGTGTAAAAGTAGACATTATTTTCCATAGCGTCGCACTGACTGGCGGAATATTTTTTGCTGACCGGACTTTTCGTGTGCCTTGGTCAGATAACACTCCAAAGTTTGTGGGGTTTGCGCTTTTTGTTTTACCTTTGCCGAATATTATCTAACGGATATGAGAAAGAAAGTGATAAAATTCCTGTGGTGCGCCCTGCTTGCGCTGACACTGTTTGTCATAGTTGGCTTCGTGGCCATCTTCAATGGTTGGATTGGTTACATGCCTCCGGTGGAGGAGTTGGAGAACCCTATCAATAAGTTCGCCAGCGAGATTATCTCGGCCGACGGCAAGATGCTGGGCACATGGTCCTACAGCCGCGACAACCGCATCTTCGTGGGCTACAACGATTTGTCTCCCGACCTTGTCCATGCCCTCGTCGACACGGAGGACATCCGTTTCTACAATCATTCGGGCATCGACGTGCGTGCCGTTGTGCGTGCCCTGGTGAAGCGTGGCTTGTTTATGCAGGCAAGCGCCGGCGGAGGCAGTACGCTCACCCAGCAGCTCGCCAAGCAGCTCTATTCCGACGTGGCCGGCAACACCCTGCAGCGCTTGCTGCAGAAGCCCATCGAGTGGGTCATTGCCGTGAAGCTGGAACGCTTCTACACCAAAGAGGAGATCCTCTCGATGTACCTCAACTATTTCGACTTCCTCAACAATGCCGTCGGCATAAAGACTGCCTCCAACACCTACTTCTCCAAGGAACCGAAGGACCTCAATGTGGAGGAGGCTGCCACCCTCGTGGGTATGTGCAAGAACCCCTCGTACTACAATCCCGTGCGCCACAACGAGCGCTCACGTGGCCGGCGAAATGTGGTGATAGACCAGATGCGCAAAGCCGGACACCTCACCGAGGCAGAGGCAGACTCGCTCAAACAGCTCCCTTTGACGCTGAGGTTCCGCCGGGTGGACCACAAGGACGGCCTCGCCACCTACTTCCGCGAATATCTGCGCGGTGTGATGACGGCACAGAAACCCTTGAAGAGCGACTACCGTGGATGGCAGATGCAGAAGTACTACGAGGACTCCATCGCCTGGGAGCAGAACCCCCTCTACGGATGGTGTCACAAGAACAACAAGAGCAACGGCGATGCCTACAACATCTACACCGACGGACTGAAGATCTACACCACCATAGACTCCCGCATGCAACAGTATGCCGAAGAGGCCGTGCAGGAGCACCTCGTGGAATATCTGCAACCGCAATTCTTCAAGGAGAAGAAAGGTCGCAAGCAGGCACCGTACACCAACCAACTCTCTGACGAGGATGTGAACGCCATCCTGAAACGGGCCATGAAGCAGAGCGACCGCTACCGCATCATGAAGAAAGCCGGATGCAGCGAGAGCGAGATAGACAAAGCCTTCCGTACGAAGATGGAGATGACGGTGTTTACCTACAACGGCAGCATCGACACACTGATGACTCCGCTCGACTCCATCCGCTACTACAAGCACTTCCTGCGCACCGGATTCCTCTCCATGGACCCTCGCACCGGATTCGTGAAGGCATACGTGGGAGGCCCCAACTACACCCACTTCCAGTACGACATGGCCATGGTGGGCCGCCGCCAGGTGGGATCGACCATCAAGCCTTACCTCTATGCCCTGGCTATGGAGAACGGATTCTCGCCCTGCGACGAGACGCGCAACGTGGAGCAGACCATCATCACCGAGGACGGACATGCGTGGACACCGCGCAACTCGTCGAGCAAACGCTACGGCGAGTTGGTGACCCTGAAGTGGGGACTTGCCAACTCCAACAACTGGATATCGGCCTACTTGATGAGCAAGCTCAACCCCTACGCGCTGGTTCGTCTGCTCCACAACTTCGGCATACTCAACAAGGACATCCAGCCCACACCATCCCTCTGTCTGGGACCCTGTGAGATTTCCGTAGGCGAGATGGTGAGCGCCTACACCGCCTTTGCCAACAAGGGCATTCGCACCGCACCCCTCTTCGTCACCCGCATAGAGGACAACGAGGGCAACGTGGTATCGGAGTTCGCCCCGCAGATGTCCGAGGTCATCAGCGAGAGCAGTGCCTACAAGATGCTCGACATGTTGCGGGCCGTCATCAACGAGGGTACAGGCACCCGCGTCCGCTTCAAGTACGGCATCAAGGCCGACATGGGCGGAAAGACGGGAACTACCAACGACAATTCCGACGGATGGTTCATGGGCTTCACCCCATCGCTGGTTTCCGGTGTGTGGGTAGGAGGCGAGGACCGCGACATCCACTTCGACACGATGACCTACGGTCAGGGTGCCTCCATGTCGCTCCCCATCTGGGCCATATATATGAATAAGGTGTATGCCGACAAGAGTCTGGGCTACTCGCAGGACGAGCGTTTCGTCTTCCCCGAAGGCTTCGACCCCTGCAACAACGTCACCGGCAGCAGCGAGGCCGGAGGCTTGGACGACTTCTTCGAGTAGAGCCGGGTCCACCGAACCCCGCGTACCATTGTAAGGCCCTGCACAAATGTTCGAGCGGTGCCATATAATCGATTGTATAGCGCCGCTCGAGCTTTCTTATTCCACACCTGCCGAGGTGTCGAAGGTCGCTACTTCCCCGATGTTCTTGTTACGCTTCTCGAAGAACGGGCGAATGGAGTTCACGAAAGTGTCTCTCAGCCGTATCTCTGCCGGCTTGAGCAACGAGTCGGGGGTGGCTACAGGGTAGATTCTGTACGGCTTCTCGCCGGACACGGCAGGCCGGCTGACGAAGTAGAGGGAGTAGCTGCAGTCCGCCATCCGCGCCACGCTGTCCTTCTCCAACTCCATCTTCACCAACATCCCTCCGTAAGTGTACCGATCGGATTGGTTCGAAACCAGATTGCCCAGTGAGTAGGCCACCACATGCTTCTCGCCGTCCTCGTCCTGGCGCACCTCAATCGGTTCCACCACATGCGGATGTCCGCCTATCACGTGCGTCACGCCCTTCCTCAGCAGCCAATCCGCCAGGTCCACTTGACTCTGTACGGGAGTGATGGTGTACTCCACTCCCCAGTGCACGAAAGCGATGATGGCGTCGGGGGCCATCGCCTGCGCCTGACGGATGTCTCTGGCTATCTGTGCGGTGTCGATGAGGTTCACCACATTCGGGCTTGGCACAGGTATGCCGTTCGTTCCGTAGGTGTAGTTCAGCATCGCTATCCTGAAGCCGTTCTTCTCCAGTAGGAGAGGGTGTAGCCTCTGTCTTTCGGTGGAGTCTTTGTATGACCCCAGGTGCGCCACTCCCAACGAGTCCATCATCGTCAGCGTACGTTCGATGCCTTTCCTCCGCTTGTCGCACATGTGGTTGTTGGCGGTCAGAAACACGTCTATCCCGGCTCGCTTGCAGTCCCTGAGCAGTTCGTCGGGGCTGGAGAATGTGGGGTAGCCCGTGTAGGGTTTGCCTGCCAGGGTGGTCTCGAAGTTGGCTACCACCACGTCCGCGGCTGCGAACTCCTGGTTTATGAAGCGGAAACATTCGGTGTAGTCGTACGTGCCGTCGGGTTGCAGGGCGCTCGTCACCTGCGGCTTGTGCTGCATGATGTCGCCGGCGAAGAGCAGTGTGAGATGCCTTGGCGTTTGTAGGGAATCTGCGGCCACCTGCAGCGAGTCCGTCTCGTTGGCCTTCGCTTGCGATGTGGCGTCGCAAAACTGGAACGTCGTCATTGCGACAACGCCTGTTAGGATAAGGATGTGTTTCATCGGTGTAAGTCGTTGCTAAATTGATGTTTTTTGCAGGCGAAGGTACGCAAATATCGC